>NZ_KI542683.1:0-41173 GCF_000496155.1 Ferroplasma sp. Type II | reverse complement strand
TAAGATTCAAGGTTATAAAGGTTAATGGCATATCACTTGATGAGCTTGTACGGGGAAGAAAGGAGAAAACAGTAAGGTGATTTCATGGAACAGTTAATAATGAATAAATATGATATTTCAGGCATACAGATAAAGGATCAGGGACTTGCAACCTATATTAATCTTACATCCTACCTTAATTTGGATACAGGCGGGAGATTCTCAAACTATCTGTCTGGAAAAAGAAATGTGAATACAATAGAAAGGCTACTTAACAACCTCATGAGAACTGGAAAATGGACTGGGAAGAAATATTCTGCATACAGAGTACTCAGCCAGGCCTTTGACATTGTGGCCACAAAGACAAAGCAGAATCCAGTGCAGATCCTTGTTTCTGCAATAGAAAATTCTGCTCCAAGGGAAGAAGTGACCAGACTAAAATACGGAGGAATAGCTGTACCGAAATCTGTGGATGTTTCCCCTTCCAGAAGACTTGATGAGGCATTAAGAAATATAGCAAAGGGAGCAACAAAGGCGTCATTCAAGCATAAGATGCATATAGAGGAATGCCTGGCAAATGAGATACTTCTTGCCGCAAGAAATGACGCAAATTCATTTGCAATAAGCAAAAAGGAAGAAATTGAAAGAGTTGCAGCTTCTGCAAGGTAATATTTCTAATTTTTTTAACTAATTTTATAATTATAGGTTCTATTAAACCAAATATTTGTAACTCAGAGTATACTGTAATTATTATTTAGGCTGAAATGTTTTATGGACATACCTGTATTATTAATATTTTCACATATGTCTTAATCATGCAAATTCATTGAAAATACAGTACCTCCCTGATCAATATCTGCAATAAATCAATGGTTATAAAGCTCCTGAATTTACAGAGAAATTATTCTGTTTTCGATTTGCGCCCTCTTTTATGTTCAGTAACGTTTTTCCCCATGCTCATGCCATTACTGCCTACACCTTTCTTTCCTTTTTTGAATGATTTAATCATTTTTATAGCTTCCTCTGGAGAAGATGCCATTTTTATACCTTCTGCCAGTTCAGGAAATCCCATATAGTTTAACCACATGGAAATGTGGCCATTTAAGATATGATAATTCACAGCATCGTAATCATACTCGCTAAGGCATTTCATTTCCGTTACAAGGCTTTCCAGGTCACAGGCAACACCGATTAACCTGTCATAAGATTTAAAATAAAATGGATCCATATGATACTAACCTTAGATAATATTTAAATATTACTGTAAACAGTTTCAGGCTCATGCATATAGTTAATTATTTTGATATTACCAAATCTTAGCTGATAATTTTAAATTTCAATAGCTCCAAATAAAAATAATGTATTATTTTTAATTGTAAACGTTTTTTACTACAATATAAACCTGAAGCCGGTAAAGGTGAAATGATGTAATGAACAATGCCAATTCACGTATTCATGGTTGATTTAGGAATAATAAAAAGTAATATCTGAAGCCTTAGTGAATATTATAGAGAACTGTACCCACAAAGTTTAAGCATGGGCAAGATGATAACTTCCAAATATGGATATAACCATCAATGATAAACACGCATAGCCACCATCATTATAACTATGATTATCATCAGTACCATTGTGATCATTGAGTATAAATGGGTGACTTTTCTGATTTTTTTCACTTCATCAAATTTGCCCTGCTCATTCAACCTTATTATTAGCTTTCCATGATAAATATTATTCCCATACATGATTACTATCATGGCTATTATCAATATCTCAGCAGAGAAGAGAAGTTCCCCGCCGGGACTTTGAAAATACAGGGACGGTTTCAATATATACCTGTATGTCATCAGCAGTCCGGTCAATATAAGCAGGCCAAGAGTCAGATTTGTCCAGAATGCAAAACGATGCCCCACATAGCCCAGAAGCCGGGTTCTTAGCTTGTCGTCGTTCATCTTGTATGATTCGGGCCAGAGTATTAACCATATAAATATTGATCCACCTACAAATGTGATTGCTGAAAGAACATGTATTGCCAGAAGAACTAAGAAGAGTATATTATATTCGGATTGTGAAATAATTAAATCATAATACATCAAAGAGAATTATTTTAATGTATATTAAGTTTATAAACAGAATGATTTAAGATGTTTCAGGAAAAATATTCAATTTTTTTCCAATAATTTTATATTGAGAACTTTTTCCAGTTTTCTTGCGGTAATTATATCAGGAAGGAGTTCCCCCCTCTCTATGTTGGATAATACGTTCTTGCGCTCGAATATCTTCTTTGCAAGGTCATCCTGGGTCATCTGCATTTCTTCTCTTTTATTTTTTATCAGATTTGCATAGTCCTCCACCACATCCAGTTCCTCAACATTTTCCTTTCTAACTGGTTTCCTGGATGTCACTGATTTTTTAAATGGTTTCTTATATGTTACCACATTTATTTTCTTTTCAGGGAATTTGATTGTGATATTTTCACTTATTTTGTTCAGTTTCTTTTCCTCAACGGGGTCACCAAACTTCGCACATTTTGGGCATACATTCAGTATTGCCCCTGAAACCCGTATCTTAATTAATTTATCGCTAAAATCCCCACACATTTCACAGTTCATACATATATATGCCCTACTAAAATATAGATTTTCCTAAATTCCCATAGTATTAGGCACTATGACCCTTATTTTCTCAAACAGTTTCTTCTGATCCTTTGTCAGTTCCTGTATCACAATCTCCTTTTCGAATACCTTGCATTTCAAATTCCTCAATATGTCAAGGGACATTTCAACAGATCCAATTTCCTTCTGTACTTCCATATATACTATCAGTGAGAGGAATATTATGAACAGGTATCCTCTCAGGGTTTCTTCATTGTGAACCCTGAGTGGCAGGAGTGAAAGGTCATCCTTTGAGTATGAATATGCCTTCTCCACAAATTGCCTGGTATAATACAGCGGTATCAGTTCATCCCTTTCAATGGGCTGTGAACTCATGAGTACCATAAAGCCCTTCCTCTTCACTGAGAACGGATCATAATCGTCCATGTGCTTCAGCATATATCTCCTCAATTCCCTGCCCCTCCTCTCTGGATCCAGTACAAGATGTGTGAATACAGTATTTCCGGCAAATTCAGCCTGGGAGGATGAGATAAACATGATCCTGTTTCCATACTTCACTGCATTCTTAGGGATATCCATACCTGCTGCAGATTCTATCAGGCCATGATATATGGATCTGTTTGCAGGAACCCTCATGAGAAAATCTATCTTACTGGTGAACATTGAACTGATATTCCCCTCAGAGAAGAAGCCTGCATCCATTATGCTCAGTCCTGGTTTTATTCCGAGTTTCTCCATCTCACTGTTGGTTGCAGATAGTGCTGAAACATCCATGATGCCTCCTGGAATATACCGGAAATACAGTGGCCTGTTCCTCTTCCTGTCCATTACAAGTACAAGCTTGATCTCCTCATCAACAGTCTCTGAGGAATATCCCCACTGTGTCATGTCCAGATCGATCTGGTTGGGAAGTGCAGTTGTGTCAATGGATATTCCTTCTTCCGGCTGCTTAAGGTATGCCCTGTAGAAATCCCTCATCTTTGTTTCATTCCCAAACTTCACAAGGAATTCTGATATTCTCTGTGAGTCCATTACACCCGGTGCAAGATATCTTGCAATATTCCCCTCATACCATATTCCTGCCCTCCTCATGCCTGTCTTTCCAAGTATCCGGTACAGTATGAGGGGAAGTGCACTGTTCTTTACTGCAAAATCATAGACATCCTTCATCCTTGATTCCATGAATTTGATCAGGAAGTATGAATCGCCGAAATCAAGGATCAGTTTCTCTGGTTTTATCCTCTCCTTTCCAGGCCTGATGAATTCATTACTTTCCCTGTCAACAACCTGCCCGAGGTATTTGCTTTTCTGTGCCGGTTTTTTCTTCATCTTGTCATAGTATGATGTTACTTCATAGGCATATTCTTTGTTCCCAATCTTCTTGAATCTTATGAAAGACATAATGTGTAATTACACATTATGATTTAACCTTTACTGTTCCGTAAAATAAAGGAGAATATGGTATCATAATGCCTAATGATTAGGGAATTTAGGATTTTATCTTTGGGTTTTCAAAAATTTTTCTTTGTATAACTGACATTGTAGTCAGACATTTATTCAAGAATAACATACAGAGAACAAATTCATGTCAATAAGAGAAATTATTTATTTTCAGTGGGTATAAAGAGATATGAAAAAACATGCCCAGTCCCTAAAAATAGATAGCAGGAGAATAATCGCAGAAAAGGGAAAAGTATTCACTGTAAGCGCATATAATCAGTCAGTTTATGGAGAAAAAATTAAAAGATCAGGTGGTTTCTATTTACGGGAATGGAACCCAAAGCGAAGCAAACTAGCAGCTGCCATATTGAAAGGGTTTTCATCTATGCCATTGAGAGAGGATTCTACCGTACTTTATCTAGGTGCATCTACAGGAACCACAGTAAGCCATGTTTCTGATATATGTTTCAGTGGAGAAGTCTTTGCAGTGGAGTTTTCATATGATTCTTTCATAAATTTGTATACACTGGCTGTTAAAAGGAACAACATTTATCCCATACTGGAAGACGCAAATATGCCTGAGAAATATGAGTTTTTTATAGATGAGCCAGATATTATTTACCAGGATATTGCACAGAGAAATCAGGTTCAAATATTCAATGAAAATTCAAAGAAATTTAAGAATGCTAGAAAAGCAATGTTGATAATAAAGGCAAGAGCTATATCATCAAACAGGCCTGAAAAGAGCATAGTTAATTCGGCCATTCGGGAAATAAAGGATTTCAAAGTTAAGGAAATAATAAATCTTAAACCATACGATATAGGGAATTATTTTGTATATCTAGAGAGATAATGTCAAGCATGTGCCTGTAAATGTTAAAAATAAATTCGGTTAAATAATTATGTTACAGGCTATATTTACCACTTAAATGGAAATTGTTCCATAAATATATTACATAAATTCGTTTTTATTTTCATTTTTGAAATAAATAATTTTTTGTTATCAAATATATATTTAATTTGACATGAAAATATATTAGAAAAGGTTATATAGTTCTCTTTTTTATGTAGTATAAGGTAAGAGACTTGAAAATAGAAATAGGAGAAAAATATGATTTCGAAATAGAAAGGTCTGACATAGAGAACGTGAAGGAGGGTTCTGTAATAGCTACTTATTACAGCCTGGGAAACCCCATATATGTCGAATTAGTTATCAACAGAAGCCTATCAAAGGAAATCAATAAATTCTTTGCAAACACGGATAAAAAATCTGCAATAATATCCATAGAACGTATATCTAAATCAAAATACAGGATAATCCCAACTATAGTAATACTGAACAGGCAGAGAGGTGCTTTACAAAAATAGAAAATTCTTCAGTTTGATACCTGTATTTTTTTATGTTGTTTTAAGTATAATTTTTATTACCCAATATAAAGTTATTAATGACAAAAAGTTTATATAAGATTTTTCTAATATATTAATTGGTCTTTCTAATGTCGCTATACAGGAAGAAAGGAAAGGACGAAGTAGATGAAATAGCTAGCTATGAAGATTTAGAAAAAGATATATGGAGAGAGGACAAAAATAACTCAGGGAGAAAGTCGGGTTCTATCCCTAGGAAATAATGTAGATTCCCTAACATTATTCAAGCCCAGTAAGTTCATCACTAGACGGTCTAGGCCTAGGCCCCAACCTGCATGTGGTGGCATTCCATATTTGAATGCTTTTTCATAAAATTCAAAATTATTTTTATTTAACCCTTTTTTAATGAAATTATCTTCAAGCATCTTATAGTTATGTATTCTCTGTGCCCCGGATGTGACCTCAATGTCGTTTAACTGCAGGTCAAATGATTTTGTAATGCTTGGATTAGTGTCGGGATGCGTGTAAAAGGGCCTCATATCGGCCGGCCAGCCTGTTATAAAATAGAATCCCAGAAACTTTTCTGCAAGTATTTTATTAGCCTCTGGAGAGAAATCATCGCCAAAGTTTAATTTTAGACCTTTTTTATTTAAGTATTCCATTGCTTTCTCATAGGTTATCCGGGGAAATGGGGTTTCAAGTTTTTTTACATTATATCCATTTTTTTCAAGTCTTGATTGCATCAAATCAACTGTTCTGTTTACCGCATATGATATTGCTTCCTCAAGATATTCCATTGCTTTCTTATCGTCTATAAATGCGGCTTCCATATCAATGGATGTGAATTCGTTGAGATGCCTTACAGTGTTTTCCTTTTCAGCCCGAAATGCAGGCCCTACTTCGAATACTTTATCAAACCCTGATGATATAAGAATTTCCTTATAGAGCTGGGGTGACTGGTTCAGATATGCATTTTTCTCAAAATACTCAACCTTGAACAGATCTGCACCTCCTTCAGTAGCAGCGGCAACTATCTTCGGTGTATGTACCTCGATAAAATTTTCTCTGTTCATGAATTCTCTTATCCCAAACAAAAGCTGACTCTCAAACTGGAATATTAAAAGATTTTCCGGCTTTCTCAGGTCAAGGAATCTGTTGTTAAGCCTTGTGTCCAGATCAGCTGAAACACGGTCAATCACTCCCAGGGGAAGCGGGGTCTCAGCTATTGATAGAATTTCTATTTCTATTCCCAGTATTTCCATTCCTGCCTTGCTTATGCTTTTTTTATTCAATGTCCCATATATGGAAATTACAGATTCCCTCGTTATGTCGTAAAGTTGGTCGTAATTGTTCATTTTATCCTTTTTTGCCGTTACCTGAATAGTTCCCGTATTGTCCCTTAAAATGATGAACATAAGGTTTTTTATCTTTCTTGTTTCCTGAACCCAGCCCTTTATCGTTACTTGTGCCCCATCATCAAGTTCCTTTAAATCAGATATATAAGTTCTCATTCTTATGGTATATTTATCTATTATTAAATTTTTTAACTTTTTAATCAATTATAACTGAAAATTTCATCTAGGTAGATGGCACATAACCGTAGAAGTACATGATAATTATGGATAGAACATCTTAGATATTACAAACATTAATATTTAATTAAATATATGCATATTTATGATCAGTAATGGTTTCAATTCTAAATGTGTACATTCCGGGGACATTGAAATAGATGGAATAGGCAACGTTGTTACACCTATCTTTGAAAATTCTACATTTGAATTCCCCGAAAGTGGGGTATCCGGTGACTATATCTACTCCAGGTGGGGGAACCCTACTGTTAAATCCTTCGAGGATAAATATGCAGATGTGGAACGCACAGAACATGCATTTGCTTATTCAACAGGAATGGCAGCAATAACATCAAGCGTCATGCCTTATTTAAAGAGTGGTGATTCTGTACTAAGCCTCAATGAATTATATGGCCAGACCTTCGGTTTTTTTTCCAGAATTTTGCCGAAATATAAAATCAACGTTGATTTCATAAGCGTCAGTGATTTGAATAAATGTGATTTTAAAAATAAAAATTATAAAATTCTTTATATAGAGTCCATAACAAACCCATTGTTAGAGGTGCCTGATATTATAGAGATAGCCAAGATGTGCAGGGAGGAAGGAATCAAATTATTAGTTGATGCAACATTTGCGACACCCTACAACCAGAATCCTGTTTCATTGGGGGCTGATATGGCATTGCATAGCGGAACAAAATACATATCAGGGCATACCGACCTGGTGATAGGTTTGTCCGGCTTCAACGATAATTATGATGATCTGGATTATTACAGGAAAACATATGGCGGGACTCCAGATGCATTTCAGGCATTCCTTGCCTATAGGGGAATGAAAACATTGGGGTTAAGAATGGAAAGGCATAATAAGAATGGAATGGAACTTGCAAAGGTGTTAAACGACTCACAAAAGATAGATGATGTATATTATCCAGGACTGAAAGAAGGAAAATATTTCAACGTTGCAGAAAAAAACCTGAGAGGCTACAGTGGAATGATATCATTCAATGTGAGAGGAGGAATTGAAAACTCGCATAAGTTAATCAAAAATCTCAGTATACCAAAATATGCTGTAAGCCTTGGAGGAGTTGAAAGCCTGATATCCATTCCAGTTGAGGGTACTCACAAGGCATTGACAGAGGAGGAAAGAAAAGCATCAGGGATAAAAGACAGCCTGGTCAGGCTTTCCGTTGGCATAGAGGATTTAGAGGATTTAGTAAAGGACCTTGAAAACGCCTTAGATAAAATTTAAACTTATAATTTATACTTTCTGCCTGGAATCAAGAATGGAGTAAATATATTTCTCTGATAAATGGGATATTTATTATCATGTACAGCTTCTTCCTGAAATGCAGTTTTTTGCTGTAGAGCATTTTGAATATTCATATACTGGAATGTACAAAGTAAAATATAATAGTCTACATTGATTATATTAGTGATGACAAAATCAAAGGGGCTGTTAATAGCCATTATAGCTTTGATTCTACTTCTTCTGGTTGTTTCAGCAGCCGGCCATAGTACAGAATCCCCCACCCAACCATATAAGGCAGGCAATGGCAAAGTGATTCTTATTATTAACCTTACAGGAACGATAAATGCAGGTACAACAAATATGTTCAGGTCACATCTCTCCAGTATAAATAACTCCAGCGTAAAGGCCGTAATTATAAACATTAATGCTGGAGGGGGTATGTTGGAACAGGCATTTGCCATTGACAAATATATCACTTCTACAGAAGATAAGGGTATTAATGTCTATATATACGTAATGCCGGACGGTTCTGCATCATACACTGGCACATACATTGCAATGGATGGAACAGGACTTTATATGGCACCTGGAACGTCTATAGGTCTTTCTGAACCAGTTATCATTGGGGGAACAAAAGCAATGGAACAAAATGACATTGCCCAGATGGAAGCAATTATGGGAAATATGGCATCCTCCCATGGAAGAAATTCTACCGCTGCTAAAAGCATGGTAACAAATGATTCTGATTACTCCTCCTCCCAGGCGGCCAGCATTAATCTGTCCAATGGAAGTTTTTCATCTATGAATGCAATGCTGGCAGGGCTTAACCTCAGCACATATGCAAAAATCTATGTAAACCAGAGTGCCTATGACCAGTTTCTGGGATATATTAGCAATCCATTGACTGCAGGAATATTCATGCTTATCGGAATCGTTGCCATATTTCTCGATCTCTACCACGGAACAATAATTCTTTCCATAATCGGCGTAGTTATGATTGGCCTGGGCCTTCTTGGTGCAGATATAATTGATGCTTCCATATTTGGGCTTGTTCTCATCCTCCTTGCGGGAGTACTGATATTCCTTGAATTTAAGACTAGCCACGGAATTGCACTCCTATCCGGGCTAATAGTAGGCCTTGCCGGAATTTATTTTCTTGCATCCTCATATGGCACTTCCAGTCCGGGTTATTCACCGAGCCCGTTTGGAACTGACTTTTTTATGTCCGCTATAGCCATAGTTCTTATGGGGATACTCCTAGTTGCCTACATAAGCAAGATATTAAAATCCCAGAAAAAAGAACATTATACAGGCATTGAATCATTAATAGGACATAGTGCTGTGGTGGTAACTACCATGAAAACAAATGGAAGGGGATTTGTCTCAGTGGATGGTGTTCAGTGGAGTGCCATTAACACTGGAGTGGATATACGTGAGAACGACAGGGTTATAATTATGGAAAGAAAGGGGCTGACACTTCTAGTCAAAAAAATTTAAAAATGAATTCCGGTATAAGATTATATTTATATGTATTCTTAAAATATAGTTCTAATGTATATACTTGGCTATGACGTGGGAGGCACAAAAATTTCTGCAGTTGTTGGAGATGAAAACGGCCACATATTAAAAAAAATAACCATGAGAACAATGAAAGAATACGGAAAAATAGGTGTTACAGATCAACTTATATCCATGGGAGAAGAATTGCTTAAAAAGGCAGGCATCAAGGAGATATCAAAAATAGGGATTATATTTGCGGGGCCTGTGGATTCAGAAAAGGGTATTATTATTTCATCACCGAATATTATTGGGTTAAAGAATTACAATATAACGAAAAGACTGGAAAATCATTTCAATGTAAAGGTCTATCTTCAAAACGACGCTTCAGCATCGACAATAGCTGAGAAATTATTCGGATCTGCAAGGGATTTTTCTAATTTTGTCTACATCACATTGAGTACCGGAATTGGAGGTGGCATATTCATAAACAATAAACTTTACAGGGGTAGGCATGGTATGGCAGGCGAACTTGGGCATATGGTTATACTCCCAAACGGGCCAATATGTGGCTGCGGTAGAAGAGGATGCCTGGAGGCTATCGCCAGTGGAAGAGGAATTGAAAGGAGAGTTTTGGAGAATATAAGTGCCGTTAAAAATTCTACAATATTCTCTGACATGAATCCTTCAGACATAGATGCAAAAAAGATTTTTGCTGCAAAAAAATCCGGTGATATGTTTGCACAGCTGATAGTGGAAGAAACCATATATTATCTTGCTGTGGGTATAGTGAATATCATAAATATTCTGGATCCAGAAGCTATTATCATCGGTGGTGGCATATCCCAGGAGGGTGAAGACCTCTTTAGACCATTGAAAATGGCTGTAAGGGAAGAAATGAAATCCATGAAAAGGCCAGTAAAAATATTAAAGGCTCTGAAAAACGGTGCCGACCTTGGATGCATAGCAATCACGCAGTACAGTGAATGATATTCCCTAACTGTAGAAATTCAGTTCTATTTGGAAATGAGTTTTATGGTACCTCCGGGCAGGAAGAAATACAATCGCCACATAACTGGCATATTTCTATTTGCCAGCCCACCCGCAATAATTTTTTGTCTCCATGCCTTGAGTTTTTCAGAAATTCAATTTTACAATTTTTGAACCCATCCACTTTCCTAAGGAGAATGCTCTGTATTGACAGGGTTTGGCCTATTCATTCTCAGGGTAGTATTTGTACCGATTTGCATACTATAAACAAGAAAGCTCCAATCTTGCGGAAGTTGATGACCTGCAAAGCACTTATATTATTTCATGAAATAAATAACCAGAAGAGAATATTATCCAATATGGATGCATTCTATTGGATAAACATATATTGTTTTTAATATATTTTATCATAAAAGTTTAAATAAGTATATTGACTAGTATTATTTGGGCAATTTTATGTCGGTTTATAATGCAGTTGTTTTAAGGTCCATAAAAAGAAATGTGTCAAGAATAAAAAATAAAAAATTACCCACAATAGCTGGGCATAAACTGTTATATGAGTGTAATCTGAGATGTAAAATGTGCCCATTCTGGAGAAGGCCTGACAGTAAGCTTCTGTCTCTGGACCAGGAAATAAAAATGATGGAAAAACTAAAGGGGGGAGGCGTGTCATATCTTGGGTTTGAAGGTGGTGAACCCCTTCTGAGAAATGATATTGGAGATATATTGAAGGAAAGCCATAAACGCTTCCATACATCTATGGTGACAAATGGGTGGCGTTTAGAAAAAAAAATAAATGAAATACATAATTCTCTTGATTTTCTATTTGTTTCAATCGATGGAGATAGGAAAGTGCATGACAATATGAGAGGAATGGAGGGATCATTTGAGCATGCCGTAAGAGGAATAAATACCTCAAAACACATGGTACCCGTGGCCATGAGCTCAACAATAACAAGGGAGAATATTGACAGTATAGGTAATATTCTTGACCTTGGTGATGAACTAGAAGTTCCAATAAATTTCCAGATTGAATATGATTATTCCACAGCTGATAAAATATCACCGGAAAAAGATAAACTGCTAAGCGCCCTTAACATGCTTATAGATAGAAAGAAATCCAAAAGTCCTATTATGAATACTGTGCAGTATTTTGAAGCGATAAGAGACTCATGGTTCCTGGGATACAAATGGGAGTGCAGACCCTGGCTCACAATAAACATAGATCCTGAGGGGCGGGTAGTAACACCCTGTTATATTATTAATGAATACACCGGATCCGACTATATCTGGAATCTGGATATCAAAAAGACGTGGAACAGTTTTGACTGGGAGCCCTATAGGGCGTGCAACAAATGTGCATTGTCATGTTATCTGGAACCTTCATTGTTTAAATGGACAAGGCCGGCAATGGTAAAGAGCAGGATAATAGATGCTACCATAGACTATATAAAATTCAATTCATCAAAGAAAAATTACTGAAATTACTTTAAGCCGCCGACGGGATTAACATTAAAAGGTTAAAGCTATAAGCTAAAAATACCTAAATTATTTTTTTTCTTTATATACTCACGATCCGGTTTTTGTAATATAAAAATACAATTATATAATCGCATGATTATTTTATAGTTTTAAGCCAGGTTAAAATTTAACCCTTGAGTTATAAAAAATATGGCCATAATTGCAACTTTTAATCTTGCCTTAATTTTCATACCCTATAATGCCATTTTACAAGGCAATTTTACAAGGCAAAGTCATTTACTGGTATAACTACACCCTAAAAGTAAGTCATGCTCCAAAATCATAAAGGAAACCTGTTATTTTTTTCCAGGTTATCTGCCAATTTTAACATACATAAAACAACTCATGCAGAAATCTTAACCTTTACCTCTTGATTCACAATTATATAATAATAGGAAAGCAGCCGCCGCCATGTTAGATATTTCATAAAGGATCCAGAGAAAAAAATCTCCATATAGCAATCCCCTATATCCCTCTCTCTTGCGTCAAGCAAATGCGAAAATGCAAAAAATAAGCAAAATCCATTGAAATTATTATGTTTAAAATTTCGTAAATGCAAAAAAATGCGAAAATAAAAGAGATTAACTTCCCCTTAAGAAATACATACAGAAACCGGCATAAACCTGGATTTCACCCAATGGTATATAATTGACATGGAGATAATTCCAACCCTCCACAATATTTTGGTTATATACAGTTATTTAAGGTATGAGGTATTTTTCTATCTACCTTTCTATAAAATATTCAGTTAAACTTATAGTCATGGTTTTCAAAATAAAGCAACCTTGGTTGGGATTATCATTTTCTATGTTAGATTATCCAAAAAAATTTAGCAGGGAGAACTAAAATTGACCTACCTGAGCTTAAGAATGGGATTGAATGTATAAGGTAAATCATGCTATCAAATCATATAATAAAATATACTCTGTAATCTCAAATCTATGAAATCTATTCTATTTACTATTTCATCAAGCTCTTTGTTTTCCTTTGCTATTTCATTTATACCCCTTGACATGTTTTCTTTGAGCTTTTCCCTATCTTTCCTTATATTGTTACAGAGAGCATTCTCAGGAACCATAAAGTTATGGAATTCATTGCTGACTGCACGTTTGCCTGCCTCTGATTCGTCAATGCCTGCTTCCTCCATGATTTTTGACATGGCATCCTCAACTTCCTCTTTCCACCCGTCACTCAGTCTTTTAATAAATAAGAGAATCAGAATATATTTGTAATCCACAGATGTCCGTACTAGATCTGCAGCATTATCCATCAATTTAACCAGATCATTTTTTGTAATTTTGCGAAAACAGTCAACTGCCATAGAACTCTAAAGTATCAGTGCACTCTTATATTTGGAGTATACTATACGTGGTATGTGTCATTAAGAATTTATATGATTTAGATATTGTCTCCATTGTTGGACTCAAATTGTACTGTAACATGATTGACACCGTATTTTGACAGTATTCTTTCGATGTCTTTCCTCACGGAATCAAGTTCACCTATCTGCATCTGAGAAGGTATACTCATATGCAGGGTGGCCACTCTCTGGTGCTGGCATATGTCCCAGATGTGCAGATGATGTACACTTGGAAACTCCTTCCTAATCATCTCTTCAACCTCTTTGACACTGACGGAAGAGCCTTCGAGCAGTATGTTAACGTTTCTCCTGAACATATTGCGGTTTCCGTATAGTATTATGAAGAGAACAATGTAGCTCCCCAGGTAGTCAAGATACTGGCTGAAGAAGTAGAACGGCAGTAGCGAGAATGCCAGTACTATAATCATTATTGCAAGGTCCTGCAGTGTATGAATGAACATAATCCTGAAGTTGGACTTTTCGTCATGTTCAATAGTAACTCCTGCCACTATCAGCAACGGAATGGCTATTATAGCCGATAAGGCGGTGCTGCCACTTGAGATTGGAATGCCGTGTATCAGCAATTCCGTTGTGAGTATTGCAGAATATGCTGAGATTGCAATGAACAGTGTGATAATCGTGATATTCAGCAGTGCCTCGACTCTATGGAAACCGTATGAGTGAAATTCATCCGTAGGTTTATTCGAAATTCGGTTAACCAGGAAAATCATTGATATCGACAAGGCGTCTACCAGACGGTCGGATACCACGGAAAGGGATAGTGGATTATCGGACTCCAGGTAAGAATAGAGGAACAAACCGAGAATAATCCAATATAATAAAGCAGTGATAACATTGTTCTCCGACCTGCTCCACTTAATTTTGGACAGTTTTTTAGTGTAATGTTGAGACACTTCTATTCATCCTCTTCATATTAATTTTCCTGTTTCTCAATCTCCTTTCCTCTTTTTTCTTTATCCCATCCATAAACCTGTTCCTGAATTCCGTTTATTTCTAAGGCTGTTTACTGTTCCCATTATCTCTTTCCTCTATAATTTTTTTTACTCATCGATAACCAGTGCTTGGTCACCTACCAGCCTTTTCAATTTTTCATTCTTTCTGGTATTCATTATCTCCAGATCTGCCGGCTCCATAGAATCCCGTTTTCCCAGATTCTATAAATTTATCCCTCCATTTATAGAAGTTGGCTCCTAATACTCCCATGCCTCCTGCATAGCTCTGCTATACTATTAGTTGTAAATGATTCTATTACTATTCTACCTTTTCATCTGATGTAAATTTCTCCATTATATCACTTCCTCATATTCCACTTGGTAACTGTCCAAATAATAAAGGGTATGCACCACTACACATTAAAATTAAGGAGTTATTTATATACCCCCTGATCTATTTTTTGTTGTCCGAAAAAGAACTCTTTGCCGGACATGTGTTTGCAGGGCATACACCTGTACAGTTGGTGACCGGCTGAGTTGCTGCATCATTTGATGATATCTTTTCCCCTATCCTTATTGTAGTATCTGCAACGCACATTCAGGCAGGTTACAGACTAGACTTCACATGGCTTGCCCATGAGAGGCAATAACGAGGAGGTATCTTAATAAATGTAAATCGGGACGCTGCCAAAAGTTAATTCCGCTTAATACATATGACTTGTCATGAATGCAAATGCGCAGCCTTGGATTCTATCGAAATTGAATAAAGCAGAAAAACGAACGAAATGACTGCGATGATAAACCCAATGGACATAGTGAAAGAGAAAGTATTATTCTGGAAGTTAGAAAATATGAATTCGAGACCGCTTAATCCAGCAAGTAAAATCGAGATTGATGCTATTGCACTTACGACCATCGATTTATAGTCCCCCAGCATCAGGGTCATCATAAATATCATTAATGACAACAGTCCAATAAGAACGCCAATCATCATATGAACCATAAGTTCAGGAATTGAAAACATAATATCCATCATTCCATACATCGGAAAGGCATTGTTATATGAAGGATAGACTGCAAAGAGATTCATCCACATTCCGATTATGAACTGCACTGCAAGAAGAGATAATTCAGCCACTATGGCTATGGACAAGAAGTGAGTGCCCTGCCCATTGAATTGAAACACGTGTCCTCTAGACGTCATGATTTTACCTGTATATTCCAATATCCGAGAGAACTATTAAAGCTTTCCTAAAATGCTATGGCAATTACATTCCGTTAGGTGAATAATTGTATGCCTCTCTGGATCATTGCCTCAAAGTTCATAATTTCCTCTAAGCGGCCTGAATATTTCTTGACGCCTGAGCCGCATTCATCATCTGATCGTTGTATGGAGTATCGCTCAGATTGTCCTCAAGTATCATTCTTGTTCCATCAGCTACGAGTTTATTAACAGTGCTCACTGTCATACCAGGTTTCCTGAAATGTTCTCTCCGCTTTGCAAATACAGCGGAGATCCCATCCGAACCAAAGACAGTTTTCACGTAGATCGGGTTGTCCAGGTTCTGGAACAGGGCAAGCTGGACACCGCTCTGTGCCAGAACATGCCCTGTTGCTGTATTGCCATTTCGTTTCCTCACATTCCTCCTGATCTTCCTGAAGAACCTCTCCATGCCGTTGTTCGTCCTTGGCATGGTTCCATCTGCGTTGTTTGCAAACAGCATGATTTCACGCTCATGGTACCTTTCAATGATGTGTTTCGCAGCCCTGATTATGTGAGGAGCTATGTTCTCATGAAGGTATACTTCCATCTCCCCTATGACCGTGTTGCACTGATCGTGAATGGATGCATCATCCGGAATGTCATCCGACAGATTGCCCTTTTCCGGGATCCGGAAGGCAAATCGAAGCTTCTGGAAGAGCATGTTCACCTCGGAGAGTTTCTTTGCAGTTTCCACTATGCTCTGATCGGTTACTATGCGGCCTATGTATTTCCTTGCACTGCTGATCAGTTCCATGGATTCTTCGCCTGCTGCCTTTTCTGAAAGCTCAGATAAGAGCTTTCCCGCTTCTTTCAGTGAAGTGAAGAAGTTCAGGTGGTTCAGGGAGAACGGGAATCCATAGCCTGAACTACCGTTAACCGAAAGAACCGGTTCAATTATTCTCCTTATGGCCATGATCTCCATCTTTCCCCGGTCGGAACAGAACCCGTTTTCTATCTCTTCCAGTGTATTCTGATCGTAATCAGGCATTGATCTCAGAATGGATTTCAATGCCGATTTTATCCCCTTCCTGTTTATCTTGAGACCGAGATTGTTATGCATGTCCACCATCAGACCCTTTCCAAGGTCTCTGAGAAAGTGCATCAAGCAGATCCTTATGGGCATTCCATGGAAGACCTCTGCAAGGGCGGTGAGTATGCCCGATCTCATATCGGATATGGATCCTGATGGCGATCCGAATCTTTCCTTCACCTTCATCAGGATGTCCTTGATGTTCTCATATGATTCCGAGGCGTATTTCTCCGCATGGAGAGTGAAATTAGATATCGAATCCCTTACAACGACGATCATGTCAAACTTCGAATCCGTCGTTCCGTCTATCTGCAACACATAATTATGCATGGCACCCTTCAGCTTTTTCCAGCTTTCCTCATGAATCCTGGATAATATGCGGAGTGCCATGTTCGTCACATTCCTTGCATGGCTCCCGCTTATTCCCCTCATCCCGCCCTGTTCGGATATTTCCGAGCAGCTAAGTCCATGGATGAACCTGCCCATGGAGGCCTCAATCATGATGTCATTGGCGTATATGCAGTGTGGATTAACGATGGACTTCAGCCTTTCGGATCTGAACATTGTTCCATGTCTTCTGCATCCCATGATTTTATGGACTGCGGTGAACTCGCCCATCTCCCATGATCTGATCGTCCTCCTCTCCGTCTTGTATTCCACAAGACGGGAATGGCACTGAGGGCAGACAGTGCGATCCGTCCGGAATATGATCTCCGAGATCATTTCAGCCTCAGGAAGGTCTTCTTCAGCTTGAGATCGTTCTCTATCATGATCTTTGTTATTGGCCATGAATCATACTCGATCCCGATCTTCTTCAGGATCGAATCTATATCCTCCTGGCTTATCTTCTTGTCCAGGAGCCTTTTGATATAGGGCAGTATGTCCTCCAGTTTGATCTCATTCTTCGAATGCAGGTCCTTTCCAAGGTATCCAACATACTTCTGCACAACCTTTCCTTTCACACGCTTTTCGTCAACAAGGCTGTAATAGGTATTTCCATCCTTTCTTGTTACTTTTTTAGGTCTCACTGTCATGTGGACTGTAATTACATCCCACAATATAAATGTTTCGGTACGCCGTATTTTACGCAAGAAATGATACAAAACATTGCTATTCATCTAACGGAATATAATTGCCATAGCTAAAATGCTATGCCGGACATTGACTGTCTGTGCTGTATATAGTATTTATACCAGTAATTAACATGTCAGAATTCTATGTTTTAACAGATTTTATTGATTGAAACAGTTTATCTGTATATGGATTGTCTTTTATTCTGCTGTTTATTATCATATCAGTGCCCTTTTCAACAAGCTGTATAATCTTTTATGTGTCATTCCATTATTCCTGTATGGCATAATGTGCTTTGCCAGTACTGAAGCAATATTGTTGTTTCCAAATACTGCCTTTACATAATCCTTATTCTCTATATTCTGGAATATTGCAAGTGAAACGCCATTATTTGCAAGCATGTTTCCTGTAGCTATATTGCCACACCTTTTGCGTATATTCCTTCTCAGTTTCCTGAAGAACTGCTCCATTCCATTGTTTGTCCTTGGTATGCTATGTTCATTATTATTGGCAAATAACATTGTTTCCCTGTTCCTGTACCTTGATATTACAAGCTTTATTGCTTTCATTAAATATCCAGGAATATCCGCATGTGTGTATACTTTCAGTTCATCCATAATGTTATTGCACTGTTCATGTGCAGCAATATCATCCTTTAAATCATCGGATAGATTTCCATGGTCAGGCACATTGAAGGCTTTCCTCAATTTATTGAATATTGCATTGATATTTGACAATTTATCTGCATTCTCTTTAATTTTACCATTGCCCGTAATTTTCTGCAATAATTGCATAATATTATTGATATAATTTAATGATTCTTTCGACTTAACATTTGCATATAGTTTTAGCAATCTATTCTCTGCTTCCCTGCATGCATTATAGAAATTCAAATGCCTTAATGTGAATGGAAAGCCATACCCTGATGATTTTATTAATAGCAATCCCTCAAGTATATGCCTTATTCCCATTATTTCCATATTATTTATGTCACTGCAATAGCCATTTTCAATATCATATAATGTTTTCTGGCTATACTCTGGCATTTCCCTCAGAATAGCCTTTAATGGCGATTTTATCCCTATCCTGCTAATAGCTATTCCCAGTTCTGTGTGCAGTATTTCCATTAAATCCTTTCCTATATCCCTTAAGAAATGCATCAGGCATATTCTTACAGGCATTCCTGGAAATGCATCCTTCAATGCTTCCAGTATTCCAGACCTCATGTCCGATATTGATCCTGAAGGTGTTCCAAACCTTTCCCTAATATTAACAAGCACATTCCTGATATTGCCATATGATTCCGGGAATATATGCTGTGCATCTATAACAAATCCTGTAATGGCATCCTTTGCTGCAACTATAATATTATATTCAGAATCTGCTGTGCCATCTATCTGGAGTATGTACGATTCCATGAATTCTTTTATTTTTGCTATATTCCCATAATGGTTTATTCTGAATGCTTCAATAATACTATTGCCTGCCCTTCCCGCATGCCTTTCGGATATTCCTGCATATGATGATATCTCCGAACATGATCTCCCATATACGAACCTATCCCTGGCTGCCTTTAATATTACATCATTTGCATATGTGCATTTATTCCTTATTATATCTTCCAGTTTATCTGACTTATATACAATGCCATCATTCTTGCATACCTTTAGCCTGTGCACAGCAATGAAATCCCCTTCAATGGATTTTGCAGTTCTCCTGTATGGCCTGTAAAACCTTAACTTATTGCCACATAAAGGGCATTTATTAAGAACAGTGCTGAATGCAATTTTAATCATTTTAGCTTCAAATATATTTTATCCAGCTTCAGATCATTCTCTATAATTATTTTAGTTATTGGCCATGCATCGTATTCTATCCCTATCTTCTTCAATATTTCATCAATCTCTTCCTGTGATATTCCGTGCTTTAACAGCCTCTCCACATATGGCAATATATCTGAAGCCTTTAACTCATTCTTTGCCTTAGGGTCCTTTCCAAGGTATCCTATGTACTTCTGCACAACCTTCCCATTAACCCTCTTCTCCTCTATCAGTTCATAATATTCTTTTCCATTTCTCCTAACCTTATGTGGCACTAATGTCATATGTGGTAATTACCACATACAATATAAACCTTTCGAAATCATGTATTTTCAATGAAAATTATACAAAATTCACAAATTATTCAACACTCAATGGCTGCCATAGCTAAAATGCTATGGCAATTATATACCGTTGGATAAATAATATCAACACCTTCTGATATTGTTAGGAATCATATAATCTCCAGTGATTTCTAAAACTTATGTTAAGAATTATTTACTTTCAACTGTTATTGCTGATAAATAGCTATTTTTACAATACCCTGCGGTTAAACATATATCCTGGATATTATTGCATATGGATATTTTATCTATTAAGAAGCATGCATGTCCCGTGATGCTTTTGCCAGAGCCATTACATTATCACTGTATGGATTATCACTCAAATTATTCTCAAGGATCATATTAATACCGGTATCTATGAGTTTGATCTGTTCCACTTAATTTAGGACGGTTATAATTGAGAATATATAAAAATATTATAATATCCCAAAAGTGTGCTATATTCGCGATTATTGGCAGATATACGAAGATAGGGATTAACCATTCCCAGAACATAATTTACCTAGTAACCCAGTAAAAATCACACGGATATACTGTAAAAATATGATGATAAGGTTCGCCTATGGAGATACAGCAAAATAAATGATTTTATTAATCTAACCATATCATCATAAGTGTCCAAATTTAGAGGGGACACACCAAGTTTAACTATTTTTATCATGGTTAACCCTTTTCTCTTAAAATGCATTCTATGCCTTGCAAATACAGATTGTATACTCTCTTTTCCAAATACAGCTCTTATGTATTCAGGATTCTCCATATTCTGGAACAATGCAAGGGAAACACCTGTCTGTGCTAGAATATTCCCTGTTGATGTATTGCCATTCCTCTTCCTTAGATTCCTTCTGAGTTTCCTGAAGAACTGCTCCATTCCATTGTTAGTACGTGGTATTGTATTGTCTGCATTGTTTGCAAATAGCATTTCCTCCCTTTCATGGTATTTTTCAATGATGTATTTTGCTGCTTTGAATATATGTTCAGGTATGTTTGCATGGATGAATATATCCATTTCACACTACAAAAAGAGGTAATCCATTAATAAGGTATGCTCTGTATCTATCAACTATACCTGCAATAAAGTATAATCCAGTAATCAAACGATATTGCACAAGGAAGAAGAATGATGGAATGAAAGGAAATAAGCTATTAATTGCATCTTCCAACAAATTGTTGAATATCATATACTCTGTATTGAAGAATAATAAGGATTTTAAAGATCCTTTAAATAAAATAAATTAAAAATAATTAAAGGAAATGCGTAATTTTGAATATTAATAGCGTAAACTATAGTAGTTATCAATATTTATGTGTCAAAAGTTAAATTAACATAGTATACTGATATTCAATGCAACGAAAAGGAGAAAAGGCAGTGTGAGCGCAAACCAAAGAATCATTACACCTTCCAACAATGTTTTAACCACCCTTAAGATCCCCAGATTTTCATAAATCCCATCATTTCTTTCTCTAATCTAACTCCACAAGTCCTTCGTCCACGGTTACGAAGTCGCTCTTCAGCCTTGATAATGAAAAATCAGGAAAAGATATAAAACATGTTATGTGATACATTAGACTTCAGAGAAATTCTTTCATTCGACCATTTCATGCTTCTTATCCTTCCGGGATCCAAGAGATGATGGCCGTGCGTATATTCATTTGCTGCTGAATACTTTCCTTTTTTGATATAAGCATCTCTTTTAGCAGTTTTATTTCATTGGGGTTATCTCGTATCCCTAATAGACCAGAAAGCATTTCCATGATCTGGGTTGGTTCAGGCATTCTGATCTCTCTCTGTTCGCTGTAGACCGAGACATCGGCGATTATGCCCATATTCAGCATTGTTGAATAAATGTCTGTAAAAGTTAGCATGACAGGCAGGGGATCAGAAGGGTGAAATACTGGCCATATGTCCTTCAGGAATCCAAATATATGATCTACATGGACAACCAGTATGCATTTCTTGCTTGCGGAACGCTCCATTGCATGTATAAATTCAACAGGATCATCGGCGAATTGAATTACAAAAGATGCAAACGTGACTTCAGCGCGTACCGTTTCTTTTGTAGGCCAAGAATCTGGAACTACTTTTATGCTTGGCATAACACCTGCTTTCTCCGCGTTTGAAAGGAGCCACTTGCGCATTTCTCCGCTTGGCTCTATAGCTGTCACAGAGCATCCCGATTGTGCAAGCGGTATTGCAAATCTGCCGGTACCACTTCCTATGTCTATTATGGAACGATCGGGACCAAGGTTTTGCAGAATTTTTTGATACAATGGAGATGTCCTTGGATCAATGGATTGTGATAACTTATTCAGATTGTCGGCCATTATTTTCATAACAGCCGGAGTCAGCATTCTGGATCCGAGCTTTTCTGCATTCATATCATAACCACCGAAAGAATTTACTATTCCTTTGAGTTTTTTTTCCACCTCGTCCAGAAAAGCCTCCACATCATTTGAACTGTTCGGACTGAGTATATGGAATATCTCGCCGGGCAACTGAACTGATATCTCAGAATGATCGCTTGCCTTTTTCACTATGAGGTGGCATGGGAGAACCGATTCCAACCTGGCATCTATCGCAAGCGCTCTACTGGCAAATCCTGCATTACAGATATCATATGTCCTGAGTTCTGTGTAGTCTAATCCTTTGCTTTTCAGGATTTCGCTGGTTTTTATCTCTGCCAGAACGGCAAAACCATTCTTTTTCACCACGGCTGGTACATCAGAACACGCCTCCTCAAATGTCAGCTTGGAATCTATCCTGTATTCTATTGCCATATTATTGTCCCGACGTAATCTCGTTTTTCATGCTCTTGTACTCTTCCATGCTGATTTCACCCTTCGCATAACGGATATTCAGGATACCCATCGCTGTCATAATGCTGTCGTCCGATTTGCTGCCCATGTTTCCATGGTCATGCATGTTGTGCTCGCCACTTCCTTTTTCTGAATGATTCATACATCCGCAAGACATGCTCTAACAATTACGGGGTGATACTTAATACTTATGTTTGCACCTATACCGGACATTGAGTGTCTGCCCCATTACGATGTAGATACAGAAAATTGCTGTACTTTTAGATATTTTTCTATACACCCCAATTGTTATCTGAGCTATTGTATTGTAAATCCAGTATTTATACCGATAATTAACATGGAAAATTCTATGCTCTTGCAGATTTTATTGACTCAAAAAGTTTATCTGTATATGGATTGTCTTTTATTCTGCTGTTTATTATCATATCAGTGCCCTTTTCAACAAGCTGTATAATCTTTTTATGTGTCATTCCATTATTCCCGTATGGCATAATGTGCTTTGCCAGTACTGAAGCAATATTGTTGTTTCCAAATACTGCCTTTACATAATCCTTATTCTCTATTGGTGTGTCCCCTCTAAATTTGGACACTTATGATGATATGGTTAGATTAATAAAATCATTTATTTTGCTGTATCTCCATAGGCGAACCTTATCATCATATTTTTACAGTATATCCGTGTGATTTTTACTGGGTTACTAGGTAAATTATGTTCTGGGAATGGTTAATCCCTATCTTCGTATATCTGCCAATAATCGCGAATATAGCACACTTTTGGGATATTATAATATTTTTATATATTCTCAATTATAACCGTCCTAAATTAAGTGGAATAGATCATACTCCCTCCTTTTATTATCAATATCCGGTGATACAAGCCTCAATTCCAATCCATTCCTGAACCCTACAATCTTAGAGTTGAACGTTTCCTCTTTTATTACAGTATAATCGGCATTCTTCCTGAGCCTTGAAACAAAGTTAATATTATTCTCCTTTAATTCCTTAAGCCTGTCATAGCTATAGTACCCTAAATCAAATGTTAAAACAGTATTGCCAGACATGTATTCGTTTATATGCCATAACAGATCATCAAATACTTTGGAATCATTTACATTTGCAGGTGTTATTATTGCCTTCAATGGCAATGCATAGTGATTTGTTTTAGCTGCAATATGGATCTTTATCCCATTTCTCCTTTTCTCCCTCTGGTATATGCCGGAACCATTAACCATTGTTTCTATAAATGTAGAATCTATTGCCAGAATACTGTATAGTTTGTCAAGATAATCATGGTATATATCATACCTGTGTGCCTTTATGAATGTGTTTAAAAGGCTGTAGAATACCTTCTCAGATATAGTGTATGGCCTTTTATTGTTGAGCTTTGACAGCTGTGATTTGCTTATTCCATTGTTATATGCTATATCTGTAAGGTCATTCTTTTTAATTATCCCTTTTGCTAATATGGATAGATGTGCTGACAGGTTAAACTTCTTAGAATAGCTGTCTATGCCTATTCCTTCAACCTTTGATTCCCTTGATATTTTATTGCAGTGTTTTTTAAGAATTTTATTGACATGCTTGAACATGATTATAAATTAAGGCTCTTCGCACTTTCGTATGGGTAAATAAAAATGATAGACCGCAGAGAGGCTTCATTTATTGGGTTTTATCGCTCATCATAAAAGACTGGTCTCGCTGGGCATCCGCTAACTCCCACTGACCTTAAAAAACCGGCTTTCCTTGTTATCCCATTGATGGGGACCCACATGAAAGTGGGAAGAACCTAAATTAAATCATAGAATAAATATGATACGGTCATACATAATGGTTAAATACTGGAAACTGGTATGTTATTATTGGAATTGTTTTTGAGATTATTGGTATCATAGCTTTTTTATTGGCAGGTAATGCACCAGAACTATTTCTAGCAAGGGCTATGCAGGGTTTAGCAAGTGGTGCAATATCTGGTCCAGCAGGTGCATTATTATTTCATTATCGTGGAAAAACAGGTGCAATCCTAACATCTTTTTCAACATCATCAGGAATCGCGGTGGGGCCATTACTTGGCGGTTTTATGGCTGAATATTTACCTTTCCCTTTAAAACTGGTATATATTATCTCATTAATAATTACTATAATTCCTTTTATTTTTATTATTCCTGTAATAAATAGATTCAGAATAGATAACAATCATAATGTTTTTAAATTCCATTTTCCAAAACTGGATATGGAAGCAAAGAATTTATTTATATTAAGTGCAGCCACAGCATCTATTGCCTGGTCTATTACCGTATTTTATTTGTCTTTGTCACCGTTTTATATTATAGAGTTATTGAACATTTCAAATATAGCAATAACAGGTTTATTAGTATTTTTGATGTTAGTAATATCTTCAATAATGCAGATTTTATCAATGAAAATTAATATATTTAATTCTTTAACTATTGGGATAATTTCTATTATTATTGGCATTATCCTCATTATTGTATCATTGCCGTTTAAATCTATATTAATTTTTAGTGCAGCAACAATCACGATTGGAATAGGGGGCGGATTTGCCTTTACAGGAGCTACCAGGGGAATCAGGACAATTGCACCTCCATTAAGAATGGGTAATGTTTTATCAAATTATTATATGATACTTTATTTCTGTATGGGATTTTCTGATATTATTCTAGGACTTATAGATAATATGTTAGGATTATTCAATGGGATTTTATATTATGGTTCCAGTTTAATAATTATTTCATTAGTAATTATAATATTTCTATATAGGCATAGAATGAAAATAATTATAGATTAATATCGTTTTATATTAGATTTTTATTATATAAATATTATTGATTTTTATTTCTCACCATTCCTGGATTCTTCTTTGAATCTCTTCAGCAGCTCCGGATCCTTTAAAATTTCTTCCAGGATTTCCTCAATCATTTTATTTTTGAATCCTTCCGGGGCTTTTTCCAGGATGCTCTTGGTCATTCCAGGTATAACAGAGGAGCTTTTCAGTGTGGACACAATATTGTTTTCCTTATCCTTGTATTCCAGGGCCAGCTTCTCATTGAATGGCATAAAGCAATTTGTGCAGTATAATGCAGTTGAAGCGTTTAAATGGTCGCATCTCGGGCATTTCTTAGGCTTTTCCTCTATTATCCGATCCTCATCTACATGTATTCCATAGGCTTTTAGGATCGCATTATCCTGGCCCCTTCCAGACAAATGCACATATATTGCAGTCATCTGGCTACCATGCACCCATCCCATTTGATTCTCACGTGGTGCTTCCGGAACTTTAGAAGCCAGCATTGAGGCCCTGGTATGCCTGAACAGATGCGGATATATCCTTTTCTCTATTCCTGCACGCCTTCTCACATTAATAAATAATCTTCTGATAGCAGTATATTGCAGCTGCTTATGCATGGTAGTACCCTGCAGGCCGGTAAAAAGGTATTCATCCCTGCCATCCTTGGTTTTTAAGTAATCCCTCAGGTAAGCGATTGAATCTCCTATTATCCTTACACTGCGGTTTCCCGTCTTTCCATGCACATGCAATAATGCACCGTATTCATCATAAACAACATCTTTTATCCTCAGGTCCAGTATTTCCCCTATCCTGCACCCTGAATCGTATGGAATGGAGATAATTGCCTTATCCCTGGCATTGTTGCAGTTGTTAATCATTTCATCTATATCTGCCCTGGTAATAAGATCCATCTTCTTGTCATGGCTTGGCTTCCGGCTAACTTTAAGATTTGCCATATAATCGGGTAGTGTGCCAAATTTCCATCTGTAGAACCGTTTCATCACGTTTTCATAATCAATTAAAGTCTGGTCCGTGTATTTTTTCTTGAAGTCCAGGAGCATTGTTATAATTGCCCTCTTGTCCGGGTTAAGGAACTTATCCTGAAGATTGTTGTAAATAATCCTTAGCTTTGTCAAATAGAATAATTCCCTGAAACCTGTTATGCCTGTTATCTTGACTTCATCAACAAAATCTAATATTGCATTCCTGGCTTCTGCGTTTATCTTCCCTAATCTTGTATGCTCTGATTTTATATCCCTTTCTACCCCATATATTGCCATTACTTTGCTATTGATACAGAGGGATTTAACCTTTTAGCAGTAAGCCGCCGACGGGATTCGGTCCCGCGACCTCGTGCTTACCAAGCACGCGCTCTACCAGGCTGAGCTACGACGGCATTAATGGTTAATAACAAGTGTGTATAAATTATTTTTGAATTTTTATTGAATAAAGTGTTAAATACTTATTATATATAATAATTTTAGATGATTAACCAGGATATAGAGGCAGACAATATAAAGCGGCAATGGGTGGATTTCTTTGACCGTTACGATTACAATGACCAGATAAATAAACTTCGAAGCGACTATCCTGAGGTAAAATCCCTGTATATTTCATACAACGATTTGTCTGGCTATAGCTCAGAATTCATTGAAGGATTGATGAAAGACCCCTATTATTATCTGACTATTGGAGAATTTTACATCAAGGAAACACTGGGTATTACCTACAGTAAAGTGAGACGTATAAATATCAGGCTGGAAAATATCCCAGAGGTAAGCGGTATAAAATATGAAATACGGAATGTTAGAAGCAGCAATGTAAATTCATATATATCCATAAATGGGATAATAAGGAAGAATACAGAGGTATTGCCACGGTTGCAGTATGCCGCATTCAAGTGCCCTGCGTGCGGGGAACTTACAGTTGTTCCTGAAGATATACAGAAGCTTTTCGAACCTACAGCCTGCCAGGCATGTGGATGGAATAAGGGAAAGCTCAAACTTATCCCGGAAGAATCAGAATTTGTGGACACCCAGAAGCTGGAAATACAGGAAAACCCGGATACAATAGATGGAACTTCACAGCCACAGAGGCTTACGCTAATTATTGAGGATGATATCACCGGTAAAATATACCCCGGTGACAGGGTAAACGTATATGGCATATTAAAGGCTGATGAAAAACATATAGGAAACACAATGTTGACCGAATATAACATATATCTAAATGTGAACAATTTCAAAAAGGAAACAAGAGACTTTGAAGAAATTAAAATTAACGATGAGGATGAAAAGAAAATCAGGGAATTGGCAAAGGAGCCAAATATACTGGATAAACTGGCAAAATCTATTGCACCTTCAATTTATGGCCTTGAAGTAATCAAAAAATCTCTTGTACTCCAGCTTTTTGGCGGTGTTAGAAAGATAATGAAGGACGGAACTCATATTAGGGGAGATATACACATACTCATGATAGGGGATCCGGGAACTGCAAAATCCCAACTTTTGCGGTACATGACTTTCGTTTCGCCGAGAAGTGTATTTGCTTTCGGAAAGGGATCAAGCGCTGCAGGATTAACTGCGGCTGCAGTAAGAGATGATTTTGGGGAGGGCAGATGGACACTTGAAGCGGGTGCACTGGTTCTTGCGGATAATGGTTTTGCTGCTATAGACGAACTTGACAAGATGGACAAGAATGATACTGCATCTATGCATGAAGCCATGGAGCAGCAGTCAGTCACAATATCAAAGGCAGGCATAATGGCCACACTTAAATCCCGATGCTCAATACTTGCGGCTGCCAATCCCCGGTTCGGAAGGTATGATCCCATGAAAACAATAGCAGAACAGACAGAATTTCCTGCTCCTCTGCTCTCGAGGTTTGACATAATTTTTAAGCTGATTGATACTCCCAATAGAGAAATAGATGATAAGCTTGCGGAACATGTGCTTAAAACCAACAGGCTGGGTGAAATTTACAGGAGTCTTGAAAACAGTAACCTTGACATAAATATTCCTGATGAGGAGAATTTTTTAGCAGAACTGGACAAAGATCTCATAAGGAAATATGTTTCATATGCAAAAAACAGAATATTTCCAAGGTTAAGCGATGAGGCTATCAGCATATTAAAGGAGGAGTATGTAAAAACTCGCGCCAGTGGCATAGATTCAGTGCCAATAACTGCCAGGCAGCTTGAATCCACCATAAGGCTAGCAGAAGCTTCCGCAAGGGCAAGACTATCTCCCATTATCACAGTGGAGGATGCTCTGCTTGCAAAGGGTGTTGTGGACTATTACCTTAAGGAGGTGTCTGCCATGAATGGTCAGGTAGATATAGACATACTGAATACGGGAATAAGCACTAAGCAGAGAACGGAACTTGAAATCGTTTTATCAGTGATTAAGGAAGCAAAGGAAAGTATGGGTGAACAGAAAAAAGCACCCGATATTGAAACCGTTATAGAGATGTTGAAGCAGAAAGGAATAAGCAGGGAAAGGGCTGAAACCGATCTCGCAAGATTAAAAAGTGATGGATTTATTTATGAACCCTCAAATAAAAGGGTGGATGTGATTTGATTGAATGACATAAACATGAAAATCCTTAATATCAATGGCGAGGTAATGCTCGCAGCAGCAGACAGCGAACTTATGAACAGGGACCTGAGAGAGGGAAAGTTGCATCTTAATGTTAAACCGGAATTTTATGGGGAAATGAAAGTTTCTGAACAGACATTTATTTCATCCCTTGGCATATGCACCATAGCAAACCTCGTAGGTGAACATGTGGTAAATGCAGCAATTGATGCAAACTATATAGACAAAGAGAATATAATAAAAATAGATGGGGTACCACATGCACAGCTTGCAAAGATTGTATAGTTAATTATTTAAATAACCCTCAGTATATGTCGTGAATTATATTATTAACTATGAAAGTAAATGATGCCCTCAACCAGAACTTTATTCTGAAATCATTCAATATATCAATAGAACGGATTAAATACAAAATGGAAGAGAGCCATACAATCAAATGCTCTTCCATGGTAGTGAAGGCATAGAACACCATGGTACATACAATATAAATGGGATAAAGAGGTCAACTACCCCTCCCTGACGGAAGGGGCTTGTTCCGTGAGGGGCATCGCAAGAGTTGATTAGGGGGCTTGAAAGACATGGTGAAAAACATGAAAGAGAAGCAGAAGTTAGATTGGAGAAATACATACACACCTACGGATGCTCCACAAGTCCGTGGCAACTGTGATCATGCATTAAACAGAGAGGAAACTCTCAGTGTGCATGGTTTAAAAACCCCTTCTAACAACCCCGATGTGGACCTACAGTCAGGCATGACTGGACAGGACCTGAGGGTTCCCGTCATAAACATGCGCAACGAACCTTTAATGCCGACAACACTAGGAAAGGCACGAAAATTATTAAAGGGAAAAAAAGCAAAGGTTGCATTCTCAAATCCATTCACTATACAACTTCTATATGCAACCGGAGAGACAAAGCAGCCAGTAACATTGGGAATTGATGCAGGATACAAGCACATTGGATTCTCTGCATTAACGGAAAGGAAGGAACTGGTATCAGGAGAAGCGGTCATAAGAACTGACATGCCAAAACTGAACGTGGAGAAATCCATGTATCGTAAAGGCAGGAGAGACAAACTCTGGTACAGGAAACCAAGATTTATGAACTGGGGGAACAACAGGGAGGGATGGCTTGCACCAAGCATAGATCACAAACTACAGACTCACATAAGACTGATTGAGAAACTTAAAAAAATACTTCCAATATCCGATATTATTATTGAGGTTGCATCCTTTGATACCCAGAAGATGAAGAATCCTGAGATGAGTGGAATAGAATACCAGCAGGGAGAACTTCAGGGATATGAGATCAGGGAATACCTCCTTGAGAAGTTCCATAGAAAGTGTGTGTACTGTGGAAAGACAAACATACCGCTGGAAATAGAGCATCTCACACCTAAATCCAGAGGCGGCTCTAATACAGTAGACAATCTTGCCATCTCATGCCATGAATGCAACCAGAAGAAGAACAACCTTACCGCAGAAGAGTTCGGATATCCCGATCTGAGAAAGAGTGCATTGATGCCGTTAAGAGATGCGGCTTTCATGAACACTGTAAGGTGGAAACTCACTCAGCTAACTGGAGCAGATCATACATTCGGTTACATCACAAAGAGGAACCGTATTTCTTTGGGGTTGGATAAGAGCCATGCCAACGATGCATTTGTGATTGCTGGAGGAACCAACCAGGCCAGGACATCTCCATTTACAATCACACAAAGAAGGAGGAACAACCGTTCTATCCAGACGAACAGGAAGGGATTCAGGCCATCAATAAGAAGGAGAAGATACCCCTTACAACCCGGTGATGTAGTGGAATTCGGGGAGAGCAGATACGACGTTGTTGGGGTCCATAGTTATGGAAATTATGTAATAATAAGGAATGGTGAAAAGAAGATGAATATAAGCACGAAGAAGGTCAAGCTGGCAAGATACGGCAAGGGATTGAGATTCAGCGCCCAATTCCTCCACACGCTTCCGCATGGGGTCTCCCTGGGGGCAGTTAGATAAAAAATAATCCCTGAATCCTTTAGGAACTGGATAGAGGATGTGTAGTTACACCCGGGAAATTTAAGTATCTCAGAATTCATTAGGATGAGAACTCCCAAAGATAGATGTTAAGATGGTTAAGGGAAACAATAACCTTGCACACCTGCATAACTTTCCATGAATTTGGAAATTCCATAATATCAGTAACATGGTCATTAAATAACATAAAGACAGGATAATATTAACAAAATTTTAAATCCGTATTTGAGATGTATTATTAATGGTTGAGGATTATGAGATCAAAACTCTCGCACAGGTGCTGATAAAATCTTTGAAGTTATATGGCAATAATTTTATATTTGGAACTACAGGTGCTGGGATGGCAGAAATTCAAGATGCTATTTCAGTTGAAAAGGGGCTAAAATGGATTCAGGCTTTGCATGAATTCACTGCAGTAAGTTCGGCTGAAGGTTATGCACTGGCAAAGAATAAGACAGGAATTGCGCTGGTTGACAGGATAGTGGGTACACAGAACTCCATTGGGGCTTTGTATTCTTCATACTTAAATATGGCCCCATTACTGGTACTTGCTTCGAGGGATATACCTGGAACACATCTCCTGAATGATCCAACAAGCCATTATTCATCAAAGCATTTGCAGGTTATTGAGCCATGGGTCAAGTGGTCAAATAATTCACAGTCTGAGGAAATGATGGAGGAGGATTTATCAAAGGCATTCTTTATTACACAGCTGGAACCGAAAGGAATTTCATTTCTCACACTGAGGCACGACCTCATGCAGAAGACCTATGACGGGCTTGAACTCAAAACCAAGAAATTTTATTATAACAAAAGGCTCCCCGATATGGACACAGTAAGAAAAATAGGAGACAAAATTCTTGCCTCTGAACACCCGGAAATATTTGTATCTCATGGTGGTAGAAATATGGAATATGTAAAAACTATGGTTGATTTTGCTTCACATTTCGGTATTGGAGTAAAAGAACGGCGATATTTCATGAGTTTTCCATTGCATAATGAGATGCATTTGGGATTTGTTCCGAGAATGTACATCCCAGAAACCGGTAATGACGATCTTCTGCTTTTGTTTGAATTTGGCATATTGCCGGGTAATGCTTTTCCAATTGACATAGATATTATTGATTTTTCTACCGAATTTGTGAGGCGCAGAGACATTTACAGTGGTGGTGATTATGGGTCTTCCAATCTTTTCAATTCCATAGATATAGAATGTGATTTGGGCCCACACTGGAACTGATAATGAAAAAAACTCATATTGACGGCAAAACCATGGAATCTATTGCCAACCGTAGGGAAGATATTAAGGAAAGCCATGATAAATTAATGAGCGATATAAAAAATATGGCTGAAAAGGATATGAAATCGGGCAAATTGACCGATAATTCCATTGGATTTATTCTTAACTCACAATGGGAAAGTGATATGGCTTTAGTTAATGGCAGTATCAGGTATTATAATGGTATTAACCAGCAAATCAAACTTGAACAACCGGGTACATTTTTCAGCAACCCCAGCGGGCACCTTGGTTCACCGGTTGGAATGGCATACGGTGCCTTCATAGCAAGGAATGAAGAGAATTATTTAAAACAAATAGGGAATTACAAACCTGTTGTATGCCTTACAGGAGATGGGGATGCCATATTCGGGAATATAACATCTGCCCTATGGAGCGTGAAGCATTATGGTCTTGGAGTTATATATATTATCATAAATAATGGTTCATGGGCAATAGAATGGCCCTATTTTGAAAACACAACGCAAAAATATATAAAAAATTCTAAGGATACCCAGTTCATAGATATTGATGCCCCAAGAATGGATTTTGCTACCATAGCAAAGGGGTTCAATGTGGATTCATATACTGTCAAAACAACTGACGAACTGGCAATAGCATTTCAGAAGGCAATAAAAACTGCCAAGAAGGGTGGACCTTCACTGATTGACGTCATATTACCGGAATTTAAGCCGGACTGATGTTATTGCCATGATTTGCTGAGAGTTATCATTTTTGGATATTTTTCAATGAATTTCATCAGCATCCAGTAAATATAAGAAACACATTTTTAATTATAAGTCCATAAAAATATCCCCACTATCTTCAGATGCTGGATACAGCAATAAATCGTAGTATCATTTATAAAATTCCTGTTTTCATATTGCAAAATTATAAAGTTAAAATATGTTTAAGCCATACTAAGAAGCCCGTGTGGGGTAATTTGGATATCCTGAAGGCCTGCGGAGCCTTAGATTCGGGTTCAAATCCCGGCGCGGGCGTAAATTTAAATTGCATAAATTCTGTATAGTTAATTATTTTAATGACCACAGATATAAATAATGCATCATTTTATTAATTGCGAGCTCTCTTTTACAACTTAGTATGAAACGATTTGAGGTCAACCTGGTATTGTGTGCATCAATCACTATGACTGGAATGCCGGCCTCCCTGACTTTTGTACTCAATGAACGTCCTGAGCTGGTAGAATGCCCAGGAGTTGTGGATATATATGTTGCCTTTCCTAACGCCTCCAAAGAAAGCGGGCTTCCTTGCGACAATATCAGTGAAGGTAGAATTGGAAGTAATAAAGATAATACATGAACCCCCTGTCAACATAATTGAGAGTTATACACCAGAAGTTTAAGAATAGGACATGTGATAATTTCCAAAGGTAGGTGTTAAGATGGTTAAGGGAAATCATAATAGAACCTAATGCGGGTGAAGGAATGTCATGGTTGGTGTATATGAAGAAATGAAATAAGCTGGCATAGTGCGTCATTAAACAATCTTGATAAGACATGAATATTCGGATTTTAGTATGATTCTGAAGATATATTTTTTATATATACAGAAATCAATTGTGATCATAAGGTAAGTATTATAATTGCATAATTAAGAATCAATAAAAAAAATGGCTCTTCATACTTTAGTATGGGTAGTTTTATTTGATATTTTTTATATTATTTCATTGACAAATGCCAGCTTTATTCAGTACTATCTGAACTTAAATTGCCATGGAAGATTGAGAAGGTATCCCCTGATCTGGTGAAAAAGGTAGTTAAGATGATATACATAACGCATGAGAAGGGTTCAAAGTTTCCTTTTTCCATCTGGTGGAAACAATGCATGATCTGTGATCATCTCATGGAAAGGATATGGAGACATCCTTACAGCATTATGCCGCAAGATTGATGAAGGGGCATATCGGAAACATATCGAATTATTTCCACACCATATAACAAACGCAAGAGGTGAATGGATCAATTCAAAGATTGCACTCATAGAGAAGATGTCTTTCGATTAGAGAAATAAGGAACACCTGAAGACAGCAATATATTTCATGTGCGGTAATTTAGAGCTTTATCCATGAACCCACACAAAAGTCGGATGACCCAAAAAAATAAAAAAATATTTTTATGCTGGTATTTACGGGTCAGATACAACACTCAGGAATATGGTCAGAGTGATGCCAGATCCCTGGTAGTGATTACCACTGCCGCTTCCAAGTCCTACATATATATCCATTATTGCACTTGCTTCTGGGCTAAGTGATTGATAGAATCCACTTGAACTTGGTGCTGTCACGTTGTATACATATCCGTTCGAACTCGCCAGATCGGTACTAAAGGGACTGGTGCTATTTACTCCTACCTGTGTTGCAGTTATGGGTGCATCTCTTGGATTGTATGTGCCGTTAGTGGATATAAATTCTTCGCCAATTGCTAGTACATGTGGTACCACTATAAGACCAACTGTTCCAGTGTTTGTTATTGTTGCCTGAAACTCTACAAATTCACCAGGAGCGAAATTATTCACTCGAACAGTGTATTCCTTTAGACCGTTAAGTGTTGAGTATGACTGATTTCCTAGACTCAGATTATAGTTTCCATTGGAATTATAATTTGCAGAGGTTGACCCTTTTGCTATCTCGTATGTGTTCTCGGTTGGACCCTGTATTGTTAAAGGTGTGTTATTCGCGTTTGTTCTGACAAGGGTCACGTTGTTTGTCCAGGCCAAATGACCTGCTGTGCTATTAATGACAGTACTTGAACCCCCAGAGAATGCAGAGAATGCAAACGTTCCCCCCATTGCTATGAGAATGGGCACTACCAATAATACGGCTAACTTTTTGTTCAATTTAGTCACCAGAATTTAATTTGTTAACTGGGAATAAGAAAATGAGAACGTTCAATAAGACACAGATTTTCATAACAGTTGACCTGAGAATTACTTAGAAAATATTGTTCTTATGTAAAATAAGTATGTGTGGTACATATCTTACATATGTATCAAAATTAGATATCTTTAATAAATAAGGGTTAAACGAATTGATGTTGGATAGTGATTGTTAAACAAAAATCTTTCCATTTCAAGGTACATTTATCCTCATCCTCCTATAATAATTATTCCTTCTCCTTCTGTAACTGTCCTTCATATTATTCAGGAACTCTCCATAGTATTCCCTGAAGCCACTGTCATTATCCCATTTGTCAAGGAACTGTTTTGGTGAATAATAATCAAGTGTGGAATGTGGCCTTATATTGTTATAGTCATAGAATGCATTCTCTATTACTGTTTTCCCTTCATTGAAGTTGTCTATTTCACTTACCCATATGTAATCTGTCTTAATTGAATTGTGGAAGGACTCAATATCTCCATTCTCTGTAGGTGTTTCCCTTTCTATGTATTCATGCCTTATCTTCATTAGCTTAAGGTAATTATTGAACTCCCTTGAGATATACTGTGGTCCATTGTCTGTCCTTAATGTAATCCCTTCCGGCACATTGCCCTGGAACTTCCTCATTATTGCATCATTTACAGCATTGATAGCATCCTTTGCAGTGCATGAAGTATTATAGTTATAGCCATACCATTCCTTTGAGAATATGTCCTTAATGCACATCAGATATGTCATTACATTCTTTGTGGGGATATATGTTATATCTGTTTCAATAACCATTTCAGGCTTATCAGCTGCAATAAGCTTTAATTCTTTCCTGTCCCTGTGGCTATGCACCGGTAGGGAAAGGTTATTGCTCTTCATTATTTTATATACTGTTTTCCTTGCTATGAGTATTCCTGAATTCCTCAACAGTGCCCATATCCTGTTATATCCATATGTTATCCTTTCCCTGCACAGCTCTATTATTTTATTTATTATGTCATTCCCTATCCTGGTGCTGTATCTTCTGTCCTCACTTTTATCATTATTCTTCCTGTAATAGTATGTAATCCTGTTTATGCCAGAATATTTCCATTCATCTCATCCACTGTACTCACCTTTTCCTCTTTATGTAATTTTTTTTTAATATTTCATTTGCTATTGTCATCTCACCTATTATCCCCTTTAATTCCTCATTCTCTTTCATCAGGGCTTTATCAGGATCCTTGCCCGCAAGCCCCTTTCTTCCACCCTCAAGGAACTGTTCCTTCCATTTATAGAACATTGATACTGCTATTCCATGTTCCCTGCATATTGATGCTATTGCAATATTAGGGTTCTGGAATGATTCCATTATTATATTGTACTTCTCATCAGCTGTATATACTCTTCCTGACACTTACATCCCCCCTTTAAATACTTATATAAATCATCTGTTATATATATCTCTTTCCAGTTGTTTAACATTAAACTATCCATAACCAACGTTCATGAAACACTTCCGCAGGGTCTACAGGAAAGTCAGGGGAATTGGTTATGGATGCTGGAGATATAATAGGCGTGTATAAGAAGAGAAATCGTGTGGAGCACTGTTTCCGTACCATTAATACAGTTGATATGGCATTTCCACTCTACCACTGGACTCCACAGAAGATAAGGGTGCACATATTCTTCTCACTTATGGCATACCTCTTTCTTGCACTCATATACAATGAAATCCACTCACATAATGAATCTGTTTCCCTTATATCCACAGTAGGATACCTGAAGGACATAAATCTCAATTATGCAATAAGAGGAAAGAGTGTAACATCGAAAATAGAATGCAAATCAGAGATCTCCAATCTCATAGGTAAAACAATGAATATGGAGAGCATGGTTAAAGATTAGTGCACCCACGCCATAGCATTTGGAAAACATTGAAAAGTGGTACTCTTAGGTCAATAAAAATAAAATAGATGTAAAATCACGATGTACAAAAACCTATTGTGATCATAAGATAAGTGTATAATTAAGAATTAATAAAAAAATAAAAAAATATTTTTATGCTGGTATTTACGGGTCAGATACAACATTCAGGTTTACATTCAGAGAGAAATGAGATCCCTGGTAGTGGTTTAAATCGTGACCGTTGTCGTTTCCAAGTCCGATGTATATTAGCATTACTGCGCTCCCTTCTGGGCTAATTGATGTGTTAAATCCACTTACTGCTGTTACGTTGTATACATATCCGTTTGAGCTCTGCAGGACACTTGCGAACTTACCCTGTGAGGCCTGTGTTGCATTGTATGTGCTGTTGACTGCAGGTGAGAATGTTGGCGCTGCTGGAGATACCATAAATCCAACTGTTCCGTTGTTCGTTATGGTAGCCATTAATTCCACATATTCCCCTGGAGCCATGTTTGTCACATTAACAACATACTCTCTTCCGCTAGTAGCTGTTGTGTAGAACTGATTTCCGAGACCTATTGTGTAGTGTCCACTATTATGGTGGTATTGCATACCTTGTCCTATTTCGTATATTTGCCCGCTTGGACCCTGTATTGTTATTGGCGTGTTATTCGCGTTTGTTCTGACAAGGGTTAGGTTGTTTTCCCAGGTTAAATGACCTGCTGTGCTATTTATGGCAGTACTTGAACCCCCAGAGAATGCGGAGAACGCAAACGTTCCCCCCATTGCTATGAGAATGGGCACTACCAATAATACGGCTAACTTTTTGTTCAATTTAGTCACCAGAATTTAATCTGTTAACTGTAAATAAGAAAATAAGAAAGTTCAGTAAGATATAGATTTTCATAACAGTTAGCCTGAGAATTACTTAGAAAATATTGTTCTTATGTAAAATAAGTAGGTGTAGTACATATCTAACATATGTATCAAAATTAGATATCTTTAATAAATAAGGGTTAAACCATTCTATACTTCTAATATTTATGAACAAAAAACTAAATGTAGCACTTATTATAATAATCGCAGTTATTCTTATATTCTCATCATTGATAATAATAGAACCCAGAGAGCATACTAAATATATAAGTGAAACTGATTTTAGATCGAATTTACAAGTAAATATGCAGGCTAATCTCACAAATAACGGTTTGTACAGTTCATCAACTCTCTATAACCCAGGTGTGGTTTATCAACATATACTTAAAAATATGACGGTTTACATTAACGGGAACTTTCTTTCTTCTGGAAAACAGTCAGTTATTATATCATATACCATATATGTGGACTCTGCCAACCCCTCCTGGAACAAAACATTTGCTTCCAACGTTACCGGTTTTACATTTAGTGGGAGCCATTCAATACATTATATGGTAATTCCCCTCAACTTAAGTTATCTGTATAATCAATCTGCAAACATAGATAATCAGCTTGGGTATAACAGTCAACCTTCAACAGTGGGTGTCAATGTTACAGTGACAAATCCTAACCATAGTGTGTCTTCCAGCACGGACATAACCATATCCCAGGGTAATGAAAAGTACCTGATCTCTTATGGAAAACCTGCGGATCTTACTGGAACTACACAGTTAAAAGATTCATACGGACACCGGCCCTTTGTGAACATACCAATTATTTATGGCTACATAGTAACATTATTAGCTGTCACAGCTCTAGTTTTCCTAATAGTTTCATATATAGGCCTACCAAGGAAAAAGAATAAAATGGAGGTAATACTCGGGGAATATGGGGACAGGATAATTGATATAGATGTAATGCCCAAGGGAGGAATAGTAAGGGTCGATTCCTTTGAGGAGCTCATCAAGCTATCCGATGCCTACCATGAACCATTATTCAACATAAGAAGAGAAAATATGTTCTTTGTTTCCCATGATTTCAAAAATTATATTTTTCCAGGATTTGGTGATAAAAAATGAATAGAATGGCATCATTTATTTTAGCATACGTTGTGGTATATCAGCTTTCCTTGCATTACATAAAGAATACATTGATTACTGTATTAGTATCACTTCTTCTGCTGCTGCCGTTTATATTCGGTATCAAAATTAAATTAGACAAAGATGTGGTAAAAATAGCAATACTTGGAATATTTTTGGAGATTTTTCTCCTTGAACCGGGAATAGCATTCAATAGGGTTTCATTCCATTTTTACCCTTCAACACTTCCTGCCATAATTATTTATTCTGCCTTAGGTGCCTTTTCTTTTTGTCTTATACTTTTAGGATTTAAAAAATCGAGAATAGAAAACTTTGCTAGTAGAGGACTGATTTTCGGTGCCATAATCCTGTTATTCTATTATCCATACAACGTACTGATAGACCCAAAAATCATTTTTTCCCTTGCTGTGTTTAATATTGTTTTCATGTTCTTCTTTGCAATAACTGTAATGTTTATTTATTACAAGACCAATTACAATTTTATTGCAGCATTTATATTCCTTTTTACATTCATATTATTTAATTCCCTTTCTATAAACATTTCAGTATCAAAGTATTATTATCTTATATGGGAAATGGTTACCCTTTCACTGATTATTTTTATCTCAGATGTTGTTATAAAAACATCGTACCAGTTTGAAAATATATTTAAAGGCAGCAAAATAGACCTTAAAAAAGCAATTAGAAAGTCAAAATCCCTAATTGCCCTAATAGTCGTGATAACCATAGTTTCTGTAATGGTAACACCAGGAATTGTTGATCACAGCTACTTTGTGATAGGAGACCCTACTGGAAGCATGTCTCCTGTAATAAAACCTGGATCGGTGCTCTTTGTAGGACCTGTTAAACCATCACAGGTGAAAGTGGGGGAAATAATAGTATTCAATGCACCCTGGGAAAACGGAACATTATTTGCACACCAGGTAATACGCATATGTTATATTGGTGGTCATGAATATTTCAGAACAAAGGGGGTTGCAAATCCATCAGAGGATCCTAAACCGGTACCCACATATGATGTCAAAGGTCATGTTCTGTTTTCTATACCATATCTTGGATATGCACTGATTTATTCCAAAGTGATTTTAGCCATAATTTTCATGGGTGTGGCCGGTCTTATACTGTACCCGAGCAAGAGTAAAAAATCATGGAAGCCAGATGGAACAGGGTGGTAGAAATGTATGGTGTTATAAATAATATTCTTAGGGGTGAATGATATGGTGAATAATCTTGAAATAGTATTTGACAGCAATGAATGGGAAGATAGCTACAACGAACCACTTGACGGAGTTTCAAAGGAATACAAATTTGACCTTATTATACACTCCAGGAAAACTAACGAGAGAATACCGGTAGTATTGCTGAAAGGTAGTAATGAAAATAAAATGAAAAAGGTAAAAGAGTTTATAGATATGGTGCCTAAGAACAAATTCAAAAGAAAAATTGCTATATACAGTGGTGTTGTAGGACCTGAAATAAAGGAAACAGTTTTAAAATACGGAATGAAACTATATAAAAAAATAATAATGAACGAAGGTAACATGGCAAAAATAATAAAAATACCAGGTGCCCAATTCTTTGATGGCTATGATAAAGAAATAGAAAAAGGATATGAGAAAATCGAGAGACGCGAAAAAATATTTATAGTGAGGGAAATTCTACAACTATTGAAAAATAATGACGACGTGAATATCACCAGAATAATATACAAATGTAATTTAAACTATAGATATGCTATGAAACTTTTGGAAACCCTTATCGAGAAAGGAATTGTTGATTATATAGAATAT
>NZ_KI542682.1:1095-48603 GCF_000496155.1 Ferroplasma sp. Type II | reverse complement strand
TTTCTATAGTTGAAGAAGATTTAGAGGGTTATTAGGAATCGTCTTATATGTGACAGGTATTATCATTATTACCAGCATCAGGATAATTATTGCAAGGGCACCTGATATTTCAAAGGGAAGCCTGAATGCAGGAAGGAAAGGCTCTATAAGATAAGGACTGGCAAACAGCCCTACAGAGAAGAAAGTAGCCCATACAGATACTGCCTTTCCCCTTGTTTCATAGAATATATCCCCTAAAAGTGCAACTCCAGCCGGCTGGAATATGCCAACGCCCACTCCCACACCCAGCCTTGCTATAAACAGTTCTGGTGTTGTATTAACAAATCCTGTCATTACAGTAAAAGCAGAGAATACCAGCACAGAAAGTATTACGGTATTCTTTACCGAATACCTGTCAAACAGGTACCCACCAACCAGGCTGAATATGGCTATGCCGATGGCGTATCCAGTCAGTATCAGACCTATGGAAAGATATGTGGGCCCTGTTAATGCAGGTACAATATAGGTAGAACCGAATGAATAAATCTCACCGTCAAATCCCTCCAGAAATGCAGGTAAACCGGCTACAATAGCTATTACTATAAATCTTTTGAGGCTCTCTCCGGCGGCCTGCCTGACAGTTTCCTTTTTCTGAAATCCTAATTTAAATATGCTATCCATTACCCTGCTAATAATTATCACTATTTAAGCATATTTAAGGCATTTCCGGAAATAAATACACACCAAAGAATATTTTTCCGGCATTATTATACCGGCGGATTAGAAATTTATAAAATCAATAAAAAGCCGCCTATAATATCAAGAACTGGGCCTATGACGAATCCTCCTCCCATCATAAGTATTATGAAACCCAGTATTATAATTACAACACCGTTAACAACTTTATCCGTTCTTCTGTTTTCATGTGCCATAGAATATATGATGTAGGCAAGTATTATCCATATTATTGGAACAATAGCAAGAACTATTGCACCGCCTATAATTATCAGCCCACCTGGATGGAAGAAAACAAGCTGTGCTGCACCCGCAACACCGGAAATAAAGAGAACCAGCAATACTATAATTCCTGAAAGTATAGTAATAATAGAACCGAAAGTCGTGATAAGATACCTTACCCTAGCATTAGAAGCCATACGTATCTATCCCAATCAGACTATTTAAACCTTCCTTTATATTGAAGTATTGCGACATGCTGAAATTATTCATCTTAAAATTATAGGAATAAAGACTCCTGCAGGATAGTGGATGAAACACTATAGAAATATTTAACAGCAACTATCAAGTATAATTCCATATTAAACCCATACCTGAAATGGCAAGGTACCCTCCTGAAGGTCAATAGGGTTAATATGGGTTGAAATCAGGCTTTGGAGTGTTGCCCGAAAGGAATAAAGAATTGCATAATTCCACTGGCAAGGGGAGATCAGCCAATAGTATCGCAGTGCTTTACCTCAGGAAAAAGGCAGAAACAAGATCATTGCATTAGCTTGAGGGTTTGATATAGACATGGAATATTTTTTCAATGCAGGATTTATCTCTGGCGCATCATTTTCCATATCTCATCCGGCAGGTTTTCCATCATATTGAACATGCTAGAACCATATAGTGATTGCCCACCATCTGCGGTGACAACTTCCCCGTTGATATATGAGGCCATATCAGAAATAAGGAATGCTGCTATGTTTGCTATTTCTTCTTTTGTGCCAAGCCTTCTCTCAGGATTACCTGCAATTATGGCTTTTTCATATTCATCACCGGGAAGAAGCCTTAACCAGGCCCCCTCAGTTTTGAATGCCCCGGGAGCTATTGCCACAGTCCTTATACCTCTATGACCCCATTCTGCCGCCAGTGATCTTGTGAGAGCCAGAACGCCAGCCTTGGATATGGCTGATGGAACAACATATCCTGACCCGGTAGATGCATATGTTGCAACTATGCTCAGTATTGTCCCTTTTATGGAATTGGCAATCCACCTCTTTCCCATTTCGAGGGAGGCGTAGGCAGTGCCATTGAGAACTATTCCTATTACCGTATCAAACGCTTTAGGTGACAGATCTTCTGTTCTGCTAATAAAATTGCCTGCTGCATTATTAATTAAAACATTTATTTTTCCAGTTCTGTTTTCTATTGCATCCACTGCATTTTTTATCTCATCTGGATTCTTGATATCGCATTTCTCGGCTTCAACATTATACCCAAGTTCCCTAAAATATTCTCTGGCAGCATTGAGATGTTCTTCATTTCTGCTTATTATGGATACGGTAGCTCCCAGTTTCAGGAAAGTTTCGGTCATCTGTTTTCCAAGGCCAGTTCCGCCGCCGGTAACTATTATATTTTTACCATTAAGAAAATTCTCTTCAAACATGGTTTAATATATTACATACAGATATAATAATAATCGTTCAAACAAAAATTTTATAAAATGTAAATAAAATGGAACTATAGAATGGAATGAAAACTATGTTTAAGGGATTAAAGGACGTTGCATTTTTTGTTGAGGACATGGCAAAGACTTCCGAATATTACAATACTATTTTTGGAGAACCTGTATTCAAAAGCGATTAAAGCGATTATTTTGTTTTATATAACATGAATTTTGTAAATATAAGATTGTACCCATGAGACAGAAAAGCTCCGGTATTCCCCAGAAATACAGTGCCATACTTTTTCGTGGAAAACATTGGCGAATCCATAAAATATTTGCCCTCATATATTTTTATAATTTACCGGAAAAAATAAAGAATGTTAACGGTGCTTTTGTGTGCCAGTTGTTTTCTACATTTAATAATGCAACAGGTTTAATTCATGAGTAGTTACTTCAATATTGCCTTTGCTATTATCATTTTCATTATATTCAGTGCACCCTCAGCACCAACAAGATAGGAAAAGATTCCTCTTGCACTCATTTCTATGCCAGAATCCTTTGTATAGCCGTAGGCACCAAACCACATCATTACTTTTTTTACAGTATCCATGGCAATCTGTGGCGATTTCAGCTTTGACATGGAACTGTATATATAGAATTCAGGATCATCAACGTCGGCAAGATATGCTGCCTTGTAATTCAGCAGGGAAGCCATCTCTATTTCCGTCTTTAAATCCGCTGCCTCGAATGAAATAGCCTGAAAATCACTGAGTGGTTTTCCAAAAGCCTTTCTTTCCTTTATATATCCCAATCCCTCTTCAAGCATTTTTTCCGATAACCCGTTGCATGCCGCAGCCACCATGATCCTGGCATGATTGAAACCGTCCATGGAATAGTAAAAACCCTCATTGATTTCTCCTATAATATTTTCCTCCGGCACCTCAACGTTGTCATACTTTATCCCTGCTGTTGATATGCCCATCCTTCCCATATTCTCAAGTTTTGTAATTTCAATTCCCTTTGCACTGGCAGGTACATATACCATTGTTATGCCCCTGTGCCCCTTTTCTTTATCCGTTTTGACAAGAGTAAGATGGCCTCCTCCATTGTTTTTTGCTTCCAGTGCCCCACTTATGTACATTTTTTCCCCGTTAATAATGACCTTCCCATTATTTACTGTTCCAGAGGTTGTAATATTGGCCACATCACTGCCACCTGATGGTTCTGTTGATGCAATTCCTATAAACTGGTTTCCACTGGCTATTTCAGGTAGAAGTTTATCTTTCAGTTCCTGCTTACCGTATTTCTGGAGCACATATGCCCATGAAGTGTTAAGCAGATAATAGACAGATGTTGCCATACTGGTATCCACTTTAGCTATTTCCTCGGATATAATCACGGAATCCATAAATGACAGGCTGGGCCCTCCATATTTTTGCTTTATTAGAGGAGATATAATACCGTTTTCACCTGCATTCCTGAAGAATTCGGCCGGTATTTCTCCCTTTGCATCTATATCCCTGACGTAGGGTTTTAAATTCTTTTCCAAAAATCTCGCAGTATTTTTCCTTAAAAGTTCCTGTTCATCACTGAATGAGAAATTCATAGTATTTTATAGATTCCTGATTATTAAATATTCCTAAGTGGTTATAATTGTGTCCGCAAAAATACGAATAAAATTTTATTTACCTGATAGATATTAACAGTCATGGATAATGTCAAGAAACTCATACCATACTGGTTCTTTGTTTTCACTATAGGATTTGGCTGGTTTATACTGGCACCTGTCATACCTGAACTCATGGCGCATCTGTCAGCCACACTTTCTGAGATAGTACTGATTCTTTCAGTATATGGATATACCATGGCAATAATAGGGCTTCTTGCTGGAGTCCTATCGGCAAAATTTACTGTAAAATCATCGATTTACCTTGCAATGGCATTCTCCACAGCAGGGCTTCTTGTACGTATTTTTGCAACGGGTTATTCAGAATTTCTTGTGCTTTCCATAGTTGCAGCAAGTGCCTATCCATTCTCCCTTGCACCGGTAGGAAGCATAGCTGAATCAATGGACCCAAAAAAATCGGCAACAATAACAGGTTTAAGCATCGGATTTCTGTTTCTCGGTATGTCCTCAGGAGCCCTTATAGGCCCCTATATATATCTGGCATTTTCCCTGACTGGCATTATGGCATTGCCTGCTATACTAACAATACTTGCATCCATATGGCTGTTCATTTACCTGCCGCAATACCCGGAGAAATATAAGGGAAAATCGCTGCGTGGATCATTCAAGCCAGGCATGATAAAGAATTGGTACATAGGAATGGCCATGGCATCCATATCTATATTATTTGGCGATATTGCGGCTACCGCACTGGGATTCCATTTCACAGGAAATTTCCTTTTAAAGCTTTCCGGGCTTATGGGCGGGGTTGAATTCCTTGGCTCTGCACTGGGGGCACTGATACTTCCATTCATTTTTGAGCGATATCATTTCATCAGGTTAGGCACAGTGCTCACTGCCCTGGTATCCTTCGTCTTTGCCATTATATTACTGTATTCCCTGGTATATACGAGTTTTGCAGTTCTAATAACGGGGTCGTTCTTCATATTCGGGTTCTTTGGTAATGCATTCTGGGTCCTGGCACTGAATTCCATAATAAATTATGTGGAAGACCCTGGAAGGGCAGGCTTTGCCACATCGATGTACAGTGTGGCCACCAATGTGGGCGTGGCTATTATACCGGTACTTATCAGTGCAGAATTTGTAAGCATAAGCAGATCAATCTATGGAATAATCCCGGCTCTTCTAATTGTGCTTGTCTCCTTCCTGCTCTCTCCCCTAATCCTGTCAAAAGGCAGGCAGGCAACCGTAGCCTCACCGGAGGCAGATTAAACATTTTTTATCTCAAATATTCGTGAAAAATTCATAACACCACATAAAAATTCAGTTTTGTATACTATTTAAATCCATTGTATCCATTATGAATATATTTACCACATTCAGAAAATATATAAAGTGCCAGATTATGATTCCCATATGGAACAAACTAAATCACTTAAGAATGAGAAAATTGATCTAAAACTGGGTAATTTTGGATCTTCGCCTGCTACTAAACCCTCACTGGAACTTGTTGATAAAATAATGAATGATGTGGGAACGTCATCCTTTGAAAGATTATCCAAGCAGCAGCCATCTTGCTGGTTTGGAGAGTGGGGTGTTTGCTGCAGGATCTGCTACATGGGTCCATGCAGAATTCCCACTGTAAGATTCAAGAATGGGGCAACAAGAGGAGTTTGTGGTGCTACTGCTGATACAATAGTTGCAAGGAATCTCCTTAGAGAAACTGTTGGAGGAGCCTCATCCCACGCTGAACACGCATTCGAGATCGCTGAAACTTTAAAGCTCGTTGCCACTGGAAAAATAAAGGGCTATGAAATCAAGGATAGAAAAAAATTATTGTCAGTGGCCAAGAATTTACAGGTAGTGTCAGATGGGAAAACAGATATGGAAATTGCTAATGAAATAGCTGACATATCAATCGGAGATTTCAATAAGGTTGACAATGCCCCAATGAATTGGGTTAAGGCCTATGCCCCTTCTTCTAGCTATAAACACTGGACTGAGCTGGGTATAATACCAACAAATGCCTGGATACCCATAATGAACGCCATGCACAGGACCAGTATGGGTAATGACGCTGATGTGACAAATCTTCTTCTTGACGATCTTAAAATGGGTATAATCGATGGATATCCTGGGTTGACAATGAGTTCTGAAATTTCTGATATTCTCTTCGGAACACCTAAACCTGTGAGTTCCACAGCAAATATTGGAGTACTGAAAGAGGATTATGTTAATCTGGCCATTCACGGACATAATCCACTTGTGGCAGAGAAGGTTCTTGAATGGGCCGTTAATCTTAACGAAGAGGCAAAGAAGCTGGGAGCTAAAGGGATTAATGTTGTCGGAGTATGTTGCAGTGGAAACGAAGTGCTGATGAGGCATGGAGTCCCACTGGCCGCTAATGAGATGCAGGCTGAGCTGGCAATAGCCACAGGAGCACTTGATGCAATGGTAGTTGACTTTCAGTGCATATGGCCTGTTCTTGGGGAGGTTGCCTCGTGCTATCACACAAAGCTGATAACTACTATGCCATACGTGAAGATACCGGGTGCATTACACATTGAATTTTCTGTTGAGCGTGCAGATGAAGTAGCAAAACAAATTGTTGAGCAGGCACTTCTCGCATATGAGAAGCGTGATCCGTCCCGTGTTCTACTTTCCAAGAAAACAGAGCCGATGATTGGTGGTTTTTCTGTAGAGTCTATTGTAGAACTACTGGGAAAGATAAACAAGGAAGACCCACTGAAACCTCTTATTGATAGCATTGTCAGTGGGGACGTATACGGTGTGGTAGGAATTGTCGGGTGTCCGAATCCCAAACTTAGAAAAGAACTTTACACTGAGCGCCTTATAAATGTACTGTTGAAAAACAATGTTCTGGTACTGGTTACAGGATGCATTGCACACATATCCGCACAGGAAGGCTTTATGAATCCTGCCAGGGTTGATGAATTTGATATTGGTGAAGGTTTGAAGGGTACACTTAAGGCACTTGGAAAACTTGCAGGCCTGGAGTCATTGCCTCCTACTATTCATATGGGATCATGTGTGGACAACTCCAGAATCGGTGTCCTTGTAAAATTGCTGTCAGAGAGGCTTAATGTAGATGTTTCTGCCCTTCCGGTTATTGCATCCGCACCTGAACTTATTGCCGAGAAGGCAGTGGCAATCGGAACATGGGCTTTATCAATGGGACTTCCAGTGCATACTGCTCCTGAGCTACACATCGAGGGTGGAGAACAGGTAAAACAGATACTCTCCGAGAACTTGAAGGGCAGCATCGGTGCTGAAACATTCTCAGAACTCAACCCGGAGGCGGCCGCCCAAAAGATGATTGACATGATACGGGAGAAGAGAATAGCACTGGGTCTATCTTCTTAAGGTGAATTCAGATGGATTTTACCTTGTCGAATGAAGTAAAAAGAGACGAAATAGTCAAAAAGTTGGTAGAAGGAACTGAAGAATTTGCAATTAATCGCCCAGGAAACAGGATTGTGATAACAGGAAAAGGAGGTACCGGCAAAACTACAATAACTGCAATTCTTTCTTACCTTTTTGCAAAGGAATCCCATGTTCTTGCAGTGGACGCAGATCCCCAGATGAATCTGCCCTATGCCCTGGGCATGAAAAGGGAGTTGGCCAGGGAGATAGTTCCATTGAACAGGCATGTGGATTACATAGAGGAGAAGACTGGTGCCAGACCCGGATCTGGTTGGGGAGAATTTTTATCCCTGAATCCCGATGTAAGTGATGTTGTAGACAGATTCGGAATTGATGTTGATGAGAGAATAAGCCTGCTGGTCATGGGTACTTTACATAAGGCAGCAATAGGATGCTTATGTCCGGAAAACGATCTTCTTGACTCAGTTGTTAGACATATTTCCTTAAGAAATGACGATGTTATTCTGATGGATACGGAGGCTGGAGTTGAGCACTTTGGAAGAGCTATTGCAAAGGGTTTTGGCCATGCAATAGTGGTAAGTGATGTTTCATTCAATTCGGTTCAGGTAGCTGACAGTGCGATAAAACTCGCCTGGGATCTTGGAATACAGAAAATTCATCTTGTTTTCAACCGTGTGGGTAGCAATGAAAGCTCAATTAAAGATTTACTGAAAGAAATGGATCAGAGCATTCCATTTACGATAGATTATATTCCATACGACGATAGTCTGGGAGCTGTTGATCCTTCTGTTAAAACATTGATCAAAAACAATACGACTATTTTGCCGGCAGTAGAGAAATTGCTTAAGCGTGTCCAGAATTCGGAATAAAGAACGTCAACTAACCCTTCCTGAGGGAAGTGGTCTGTCATGCTGCAAAATGAGTTTTTATATTTTAAAAGATTTCAGCACTGTGGCACATTCCTGATTCATATGGCCAGTCCGGTCGGTAACACCAGATACTGTAGAGAAGTACATGAAATGTCAGAAGGGAAAATGATACTAAGAACGTTAAAATAACAATAACCACTTATCTATAGATAGAAAATGGAATTCAAAGCTACATATGTTTCATGGAAGGAAATAGAAGAATGGACTAAGGGAATTATGAAAATGGTTATAGAGAATCATTACAATCCCGATATTATTATAGGTATAGCCCGTGGGGGACTTGTTCCTGCAAGAATGGTTGCCGATTACCTGTTTAAAAAAGATCTTCTGTCCATAAAGACAGAACACTGGGGATTGACGGCAACAATGAACGGAAAGGCTGTTCTCAGGGAAAAGTTAAACTATGATGTTAGTGGGAAGAAGGTTCTCATAGTGGACGATATAACTGATACAGGTGAAAGCATGAAACTTTCTTACAATTATGTCAAATCCCTTAATCCAGCTGATGTAAAAACAACATCCATGCTTTACATAGATGGTTCAAACTATACCCCGGATTTTTATGGTAAGGGACTTTCAAAGGAAGAGTGGGCATGGTTTGTCTTTCCATGGAACGTTTATGAGGATACCTATAACCTTTCAAAGAAATTCATGGATGCTCCTGTTGGAGTTGGGGAGTTGAAAGAAAAACTGGCTGAAAACTATGGTTTGAATGTTGAAGATATTGACCTGGAGGAAGTTTTGGAAAACATTGCAGCATTGAAAATGCTGAAAAGACATGAAGGAAAATTCTCAATACCTTAAAGAAAATTTTTTAAGCTTGTATCAATATATAAATATGTCATTATTAAGGGAAATTAAGTCGTCCATAAGTGGTGAAATAGTAAATACCTATATTTCACAGATACTGGAGGATAAAATAAAAATAAAAAATTTCCAGATTCCGGAATATCTCTATGTGACCGACCTCATAAACCCAACACGTTCATATTTTTCCAGAAAATATCCAGATGTTCCCATGCCTGAAAACGTGGAATCCAGAATGAAAAACGGTGAAGAAATACATTTCCTTGCCAGGCAGTGGTTTGAAAGGCTGCCCGGATTCTCGGGGTCTGAAGTCATACTGACCGGTGCACAGATGGGATTGAATGTGGTTGGCAGGGCTGATTTCACACTTTATGATTCCATTGTTGAATTCAAGACTAAACATTTTGACCGGATCAGCATGGAAAATATATACAGCGTTTACAGTTCAGACCTGGAACAGTTGCTTTTCTATGCTGCCATGAACAGAAATTTCACCACAGACAATTATCTGGTATTCTTCTCAGATGAAAAGTTTTATGTTTACAGGGTTTCCATATATGACCGTGGCGCAGTGGAAGATGAGATGGTCTACCGATTCTCCCTTATAACAAGAGCAATGGATAATGGGGATATAGGAGATTTTCCCCGCTGCTCATACTTTGGATACGGATGCCCCTATTCGGAAGCTAAAATATGCCCGTGCCATTCCCTCCGGCCTGGTGATTCTTCATGGGTTAAAAATGTGGCCAGAGTGGAGGAGGACAGGGATCTGGAATCCCGTCTTCAGGAAATATATGGAGAAGGTAGAAGTTCCATTGATTTAAGATTTTACGATCTTATATATCCAAGAAAATATTACCACAAAATTACCGGTGATTCAAGAACCATGGAAAATTCCGGTCAAATTCCCGATTCTTTTTATGAGAAGAATAACATAAAATTCTTTGCAATGGAATCCATAAACAGTTCTATTCTGAGCGTGAGTGGAACTGAGAAAGCACAGATCAATAAGGTATCTACACTGCCGCTCTATGGAGATGACAAGTATATAATAAAAAACATCTATGATGAAAACTCCATAGTCCCTTACCTGCTGAAGGTCAACAATTCAAAATATCCGAACAGCATTCCTGAGACATATTATTCCGAACTGGCAATAACATGTGCCCGCCGCAATATGAGGGAGGGTCTCATAATAGTTGTGTACCCAAGGCTTGAAAACACTGTTATGGTGCACGATGTCCTGTTTGATATAGACAGGATTATCAGCTTATGCAGGAAATCAATAGAAAATATTGAAAAAGCCGTTGCAGGAAGAACACCAATGATTCTTGACATGTGCCCGGAGTTTGCAATAAAATCCTGTGATTTCAGATCATGCAGCTGCAGAAAGGAAATTGTAACAGGTAGGGAAAAACAGTGAAGCGGCATAACCAGTTCATGTGATTCCAGCTTATGTTAAAAAATTTATAATTTATCCATATATATAGCTCACACCCTTTTCAGGGTACTTGAATTCCAGGGCACCGAAGGGGCATGCATACAGTGCTGCACCGCATTCCAGGCATCGTTCATAATGAACTGTTATACCCTTTTCCTTATCCTCCTCATATGTTTCAGCCGGGCAGACCCTTATGCATGGTTTATCAATGCATGTTTTGCATATACTGGTATTAACTTCTATGTGGCTCTGGTTTCCAACCTCATTTTTATTCAGTCCAAGTCTCTTTATCAAATCCATCATATCACCTTCAGCATGTCCTGCAACAATGTATAATAACCAATGTTGTTCTTTTTAATCTCGTCCATCATGACATTTTTTATATTTTCCCGGGGGTTGCCAGTTACCGTGAACATTCTTTCCAGTATGCCGGCCATTATTTTGGGATAGGCATCAAATGTCCTTTCGTTTCCAAATAATGTGGAAATCCTTGAGGCAGCCTGCATGTCCTTCAGTATAAAGCTGTCTTCCAGCATCTGTTCGTATACAAAGGTATCATTGAAATTGCCCGAATCTTTTATTTTCTTTGCGGCTTCACCGGCAAGGCGGCCAGATTCAATTGCATTGTCCATGCCCCTGATTGTAAACCCGTCATTAATAAGGAACCCCGCAGCGTCCCCAGTGACAAGGATGTTATCTGCGTATCTTCTTGGAAGTGTTTCAAATTTGTAAAATGGAATCATGTGTGCCGAGTATTCCAACAACTTTCCCTCAATCCCAAGTTTTTCCCTGAAATCTTCTATAATTTCAAATGATTTTTCATCATGGCCTTCAAGAGAATCCAGTTTCAGTGTAAGCCCTATGGAAGTTGTCTCTTTATTTGTATAGGAAAATCCACCACCCTTTATCCCATCAGAAAGCCCAAGTATAGTTTTTGCTTCCCCGTAATCACCTTCAGGTTTTTTATCTATTATCTCCTTTACACCGAGCATGAACTGCTTTGGCATGAAATCCTGGTTGTTCTGAAGATTTTCCACAGGCTGCATTTTAAATGATTTTTCCTGCCTGAGTCCCAAATACCTGGATGCAAATGCTGCAGCTCCGTCACCCTCAATAACCAAGGGCGTTTTTATGTCTCCCCTGTCACTTCTAACAACAAGGCCTTCATTCTCCCTGTCTATTCCTGACACAAGTGTGGAATAGGATATGGGAACTCCAAGGTTTTCTGCTTCAGATGCGAACCACGCATCAAATTTTGACCTGAGTATAGAATAGCTGTTTTCACTATCCTTATTTTCAAAAGAAAAACTTGCTTTGTGATTCCCGGTATAAATCTCGAATGTTTCCTTTTTTATGGGGAGTTCCAGAGGGGCATCCCTATAATGGTCCCCAAGAAGTTTCTTTAATGAGTGTATATACATTCTGCCGCCGGATACATTTTTTGATCCTGAATGTTCCCCACGTTCGAGAACTATAACGGAAAGGCCATTTTTTGCAGCAGTAATTGCCGCAGAAATTCCGGCGAGCCCTCCGCCAATAACCGCAACGTCAACATCATAATCCATCATTGCATATAAGCACTGCATTTAATAATTTTTTGTATCAGATTTTAACTCTTTTATATAAAAAATTCATTGTGTTATTAAAGATTTCCACACATCCATCTCTGTCTTTTTTCTTCTTTTAAGATAGCTTGTCCAGTAATCCCCAATAAATTTAGCAGGGATGGTGCCGTTGTATATTCTATATGAGCTGTCCTTTGAATACATGTATTCAATGTCATGGACTACTATGTCCTTAATTGTTGTTTCCTTCATTATGTAATAATTTTTATTTTCGCTGTCGCTGAGTATATACAGCAATTTTTTTCTGTTTCTGTTAAAATCAATGTATTTCAATATTTCATTTCTTGTTTCCCTTGTAAGCTGGTCTCCTGATTTCACATCCCTCCTGATCATATCATACAGGCTGTTTTTTCCTATCTTCCTTTCATCAAGAGGCAATCTCATGATCTCGAACATCCCGGATTTTGATTTCAGTATTTTTATGTACCTGTAATCCTTGTTGCCCAGCCTTATCTTCAGGTCTATGTCGCTGTCTTTGTACACCTTTATGGCTGAAATCCTGCCTGGAAAAGCGTCAAAAAGATTGATTACTACATAGTATACAGGCTTATCACATTCATTAATTTCTTCAAAATCCTTTTTCAGTTTCTTAATGTTGCCTGGTTTAAAAACTTCGGCTTTCATTAATAGTAAATGCTGTTCCAATATAAAAATGTAAAATATTCATCCGAAATAGCCAAGGTCATCCTTTGAAGTTTTATTCTGGGCTTCCTGGCGCATTTTTTCTGTTATGTCCTCAAGTTGCCTTGTTTTTTCATCAATATCCTTGAGATTTATCCTTGTCTTAAGAACCTTTGATAGAACTGTTATTATCTCCCTTGCACTCTTCGGGTCGGCAAAGTATCCGGACGTCTCACCCATGAAGCATGCTCCCGGTATAGAAAATAGCTCTGTGCCCATGCCAAGAATCAATCCTGCAGAACCAACTATTCCACCACTGGGCTCGCCCTCTGGAAAAACTACCCCATTGCGCATTAAAGGACCTACAAGTTTCTTATCTGTGACAGCTCCAAGCACCCTGGGTTCGTCAACAATCTTCCCGACGCTGTAGCCACCAAGGGTATAAACCATTGAAACCTTATATTTTTTCAGCAACTCAAGTGTCCTGAAGGAAAGTTCGTACTGTCCTTCCTGCGTTGTCCCCTGAAAGTCGCCGGTGAGAAAAATAAGGTCATTCTTCCTGCCAGTTTTTTTATAATAAAGTGATTCTCTTACAAGATGCACCACATTGTTGTTTATAAATACCTGTGGGGGAAGGAATTCTGAGTATATATCAGCCATCTTCTTCATTTTTAATTTATCTACAAAATAATCTGCAGCTATTTTTCCCACGTTTCCAATACCCGGGAGACCGCCCACAAATATGGGGGAGTTCAATTCGGGCTCCTCATAGTTCTTAATCATTATCTTTTCCATTATTTTTTTCCTCCAGCATCTTTATCCTGTATTTCTGGAATTTGTCCGCGGGCGAGTATTTCATAGGGATGGCCATTACTGTTGCTGCGCCACAGTGTGTGCATATATTTTTCATTGAATACAACCCGCAGGACGGGCATTTCATTATGAGAGTTTTCATTGTTCATCCCTTGCAAAACTATAGGATATATTATTTTTTTTGCATCTGGTTGAAATCATCTCTAAAACATTTTTGAGTTTTTCCTCTGCAGATTTATAGTCCTCATCCACAACAGAAATCCTGTATTTTGGCGATCCTGCATATGTTAGATCTATATTTTTTGTGTCTCCAATATCAAGGGCATTTTTTATAAGATCAATTCCGTTGGAGGCCAGTGAGTACATATCAATTTCACCTCCAATTTTTACCATGGGAATCGATATATTCTCCTTTGAGACTTTTATAAATATGTCTTTCCATGGTTCATTTTTATCCTTCAAAAAGTCCTTATTGGAAGCTGCATCAAAAAATGCATCATAAACGCTACCGTACTCAGATATCAGATAATCTTCTATATTCTTTATTACCCCTTTATCTGTTATGTTTGCTTCCCTGGCCACAATTTCCAGCAGCTTGTATGCCTTCTGGTCGTTCTTCCATTCCTCTATTTTTTCCCTTTTTTGATGTTCGTTTACCCTTTTGAGTGAGAGGTCAACATGCCTTCTGTTGTTGTCTACATTTAATACCTTGCATACTGTTCTCTGGTTAACCCTTACAAAATCCTTAATGTGTTTTATCCAGCCAGTTGCAACTTCGGCTATATGTATAAATCCAGAAACCCCGGGATACTCATCAAGCTGGACAATAGCCCCGTAATTCTGTACTTCTCTTATCGTAACAACTACCAAATCTCCCTGTTCGGGTATATCTCTGGACATAACTGGCCTACAATTTTACCCTTTCCACAAATTCTCCCGATGTGGCTAGTGTTGACCCTGTTGGTTTTGCTATGGTTGACCCACAAATGTTACAGACAACCACAGAAGAGATCTTTGAATAAACAATCTGTTCATTCCCGCAGCTTTTGCATTTTATTTTAAGGAAATTATTTCCCGCGTCCTTCAATTTTGTAAATTCATCTGCCATTTTTATGCCTCCACTATTTCAAATTTCTTTGCCCTCTGTGTCGGAGGAGTTATTGATTTCTTGCATACAGTGCATTTAAGTTTCAATGCAATTCTCTTCGTCGGTTTTTCCCGTCCCTCATATCTTGGCCTGGGGAATCCACCATAACCAGATGTCACCCTTCTGAACCTTCTCTGCCCAGCCCTCAATTCACTGGCTTTTCTTTTACGGACCCTCTCTACATCGTGTACCGTATGTTTTTTGCAGTATGGACAGTAAGTTTTTATTTGTTTTGGCATTTTCATAATATCAAACCTTAAACTATATTTTTTCCTGATATATAATGTTTATACAATTTTAAATCTTGCCTGAATTAACAAATATTAAATATAAATTTAACCTATAAAAGTGAATGGCCAATTACAAATATAGGAAATACGGAAGCAGAGTAAATAAAAATTACAGGGAAAATAATGGTGAAAAAGCATCCAAAAAGCTGGATATGAGAAGGGAAGATGAATTTAACTATATGCTGGGAACTATACTGAAAGATCTACCTGATAGTGTCAGGGGTGCTTTAAGGGGAAGCATTTATTCCATTACGTCAAAGAAGGGGATTAAGGATGCCAAGGATTATATAATCAAAAAGAAAGAGGATGGCACCATAAATGAGAAAATGGAGAAAAACCTTATAGACCTGATATATTCATATAGCAAATACAGGAACTGAAAAATATCCCGGTAATAAAAGCCTCAAAATAGGCCAGAAATATTTTTATGTGCTGGCGTTTTTGTTAATACCATGGAATTATAAAAAATAATAAATACATTTTATTACTCAACGGATAATGACTGCGAATTTTTACCAGACTATTGATGTTAACAAATCACTGATGGATATCGAGAAAGAAATAAGGAAATACTGGGAAGACCATAAAATTATCGAAAACATACTCCATAAGAGCAGGAATTTGAAGCAATATACATTTCTAGAGGGGCCACCAACAGCCAATGGAAGACCGCATGTAGGGCATCTTATGACAAGAACCGTAAAGGACACAGTTATGAGATACAAATATATGTCCGGCTATGACATAGGGCGGAGAACAGGTGGCTGGGACTGTCATGGTTTGCCGGTTGAACTTGAGGCAGAGAAGCATTTTGGTTTTAATACAAAGAAAGAAATTGAGGATTTTGGCATAGAAAAATTCAATGAATACTGCAGAAACAGTGTTTTTACATACATAGACGAGTGGAATGCCATAGACAGTGAGATAGGATACTGGATCGATGAAAAGGACTCATATGTAACACTAAGGAACGATTATATGGAAAGTGAATGGTATGCCCTGAAGAAACTTTTCGAAGATAAAATGCTTGTAAAGGATTACAAGATAGTTCCCTACTGCCCCAGATGTGGAACATCCCTGAGTTCCCATGAAGTTGCCCAGGGTTATAAAAATACAGACGACACATCCGTGTATGTAAAATTCAAGGTAAAGAATAGCATGAACCGATACCTTATAGCATGGACAACAACACCATGGACATTGCCATCAAATGAGCTTCTTGTTGTTAACAAAGATTTAGAATACGCTCTTGTTTCAGATGATGGAAACGAATACTATGTCCTGTCCCATATGGTACAATCGCTGTTCAAGAACCCAAAAGTTCTGAAAACCATGAAAGGCAGTGATCTTGTTGGCATCCGTTATGACCAGCTAATGTCCTTTTTGCGTGTTGGTAAAAATGCACTTCAGGTTGTTGCCGGAGATTTTGTGACGGCAGAGGATGGTACAGGAATAGTGCATGCTGCACCGGCATTTGGTGCCGATGATTTCGACATAGCAAAGCAATACAATATTGACCTTGTAAATCCGGTAGATTCTGAGGGAAAATTTGATAATAGTGTCCCATGGAAGAATAAATTCGTCATGGATACCAATTCAGAGATAATTGGATATCTAAAAGAGAATAAACTTCTGTTTAAAAGCCAGAAAATAAAACATACATACCCATTCTGCTACAGATGTGGAACTAAGCTTTTATACTACCCTCTGGATGCATGGTTTATCCGTGTTTCCACAATAAGGGATCTTCTCAAGAAAAACAATGATAAGGTTAACTGGTATCCGGAATACCTAAAATATGGGAGATTCGGCAACTTCCTTGATGATGCAAAGGACTGGGCACTTAGCAGGAACAGGTACTGGGGGACACCACTGCCCATATGGAAATGCGCCAATGAGCACTATCTTGCCATAGGAGGCAGGGAAGACCTGGAAAAGTATGGTGGAAATATACCCGATGACCTTCACAGGCCATTCATTGACAATGTAAAACTAAAGTGCCCTGAATGTTCGGAACCTATGTCCAGGGAACCCTATGTCATAGATACCTGGTTTGACTCAGGGAGTGCAAGCTATGCCGCAATGCATTATCCATTCAATAAAAATTTCAACACAGAAAACATTCCCGTAGATTTTATAACTGAAGCAATTGACCAGACACGGGGATGGTTCTACACGCTTCATGTAATAGCATCCCTTCTGTTCGGCAGAAACGCCTATACTAACGTTATGTCCATGAGTTTTATCCTGGACGAGAAAGGTCAGAAAATGAGCAAGAGCAAGGGCAACTTTGTCACAGCTAGCCAGTTCATATCTATGTATGGGGCTGATCCTGCAAGGTTATTCTTCTATACTGGCGCCCCATGGAATTCAAAATCTATAGATAAAAAACTCATAAATGATACCAGCAGGAAGGTATTTGGAACACTTTCGAACGTATACTCATTTTTTGCTTCAAATGCAAACCTTGATGGATTTGTCTTCAAGGAACTGGAGGCACCAGAAAACTTGCTGGACAAATGGATTCTTTCCAGATTAAATACTACCATAGAAAATGTACGGAAAAACATGGATGAATTTGACATGCACATAGCCTTAAGGAATTTAATGGATCTGATCAATGATTTTTCCAATTATTATCTCAGGCTTTCCAGAAAGAGATTCTGGGAAGGGGAACTGGATGAGGAAAAAAGGAAAGCATACGAAACATTGTATTATACCCTTATAAATATACTGAAAATGCTTGCACCCCTTGCCCCTTTCTATTCAGATTACATGTACCAGAAACTTTCCGGACCCGAAAAAACTATACATTCTGAAAAATATCCGGATCCTGATAGTTCTTACATATATACAGATCTTGAAAAAGAATTCAAATACGCAATATCTATGATGGAGTTGTCCAGGCGTGCGCGGCAGGAGTCAAACATAAAGGGCAGGCAGGTTGTAAACGACATACTCGTATACAGTGACGTAAAATTAAACCAGTCCATACTTGATATAATATCTCCTGAGCTCAACGCCAGGGAAATCAAGTTTATCCCATTTGACGGAAGGCCTGTAAAAGTAACACTAAAACCTGTTTTCTCAAAGGTAGCTCCCATATTAAGGGGAGATACAAACAGGTTTGCAGAATATCTGTCCGGTAGCGAAATATACAGCGAATTAAAAAATACGGGAAAAATAATCTATGGAGGAAATGAATTCACAGAAGAATTCTTAGAGATCCATGAGGAACCATACCCGGAATATGCCTTTGCCAGCGATGAAAAAACCGGAATATCTGTATTTATTAACAAAAATATAGACACTGATCTGCTGCTTGCCGGATATGCCCGGGAAATCATAAGGAGAATCCAGATTATGAGAAAAGATCTCAACCTGGAATATTCAGCAAACATAAAAACCACTATCAACGCAGTAGGTGACATAAGAAAATCTATTGATAAATTCAAAGATCTTATACAAAAGGAAACTTTGAGCAAAAGCATAGAATTTTCCTCATCCAGTGACGGAAAAACATGGGAGATAGATGGAGAAAATGTTCAGATAAGGATAATACCGGTTAATTAACTTTAGACAAAATTACAAATTGCCTTATCAGGGATTTATGTTGGTACACAGGCACTATTTTTTCTATATTGAAATAGTCCCGTGCATAATCCAGAAACTGGATATTGTTTACTATTATTGAGCATTTGCCACTGCTTTTCAGTAGTTCATTGAATTTAATAAATGATTCCTTATATAGCTCCACTATGTCATGATTGTTAATGCCAGAGCTTCTTCCGTAGGGCATATCCGTAACTATGCCATCTACCCTTTTATCTATTGAAAGTTCTGCAATGTCCAAATTATACATTTTGTAATCCTCTATGCCGAAATATTTAAAATTCAATTTTGTGCCCATAACCATATTAAGTGACGAATCATTTCCTATAATTTTTCTGCCGAGCATGGACGCTTCTATCAGTATGCCACCTGTCCCGCAGAATGGATCAAGGACTGTATCACCTTCAACAGTCCCTGAGGTGTTAACAAGATATCTGGCATATTTGGGATGAAGGGAAACAGGAGAAAAAAAAGGTCTCATAGGGGCTCTTCTTTCCTCAAACCTTTTTTTATCCCTTTCATATATAAGAATGCAGAGATACCATTTATCAATGAAAATAGCCCTGACCTTGAAATCTGGGTTCTTAAAGGATATTCTTCCATGGCCACCAAGGTTTTTGCCTATTTCTGATTCGAGGTTTTCTGTTTCTGTCTTTGGTTTTCCAATAACTCTCACATAAAAAAGGCCCTCCGGCATTCCGGATCCCAAAAAATCATCGTAATAATCATTTTCTTCAACGATTCGGGATATATAATTGGTAAATGCAGAATTCATTGCCCTATCCGGGTTTCCATCTATCACTATAAATTTATTTTCCAGATAAATTATCTGAAAATCCCTGTAGGTTTCCTGGAGACATTTTATTTCGGTACGGGCAATCTCAATATTTTCACCGGATATCTCTAAAATATATCTACTGCTCATTTTTTTCTGTACTGCTTTCAGTTTTTCCAAGTTCTTTCTGCAGTTCTGTATACAATGATTCATAAAGTTTATTCATGCGTTTTATGGTTCTTTTAATGGCTGCCTGGGGTTTTCCGGTGCTGACCTTCACATAAATTTGTGGATTGTCTATATCTGGATGCTTTATATAATAATATGACTCTACAACCTTATCATCTTTCAGTATTTCTTCGGCTAATGGCCTTAAAAGGGTATTGTCATAATTTATCATTTCCACTTTAATTGAATCCTTGTCCTTTGAAATAATATTAAATTTGGAATCCATAGAGCCTTATTTTAAATTAGTATATATTTATTATCAAAAAATCTAAAAATTAACCAAGGTTTTTAAATTTCTCACATGTTGAATGCCAGGGCATCTCAAAGGGAGCATTAAATTTGCCCCTTGCTATATATATTGGAGGATAAGAGTATATTGAATTAATGGACAATTGATAAAGAAAGATATTTAAATATTAAAGTATTATATGGTAAAGAAAGGATTACTAATCCTAGTTAAAGGTGAAAGAAAATGGCAGAATTACCACATATGAACTTAGTTATAATAGGGCATGTCGATCATGGGAAGTCTACCTTCGTCGGGAGATTATTGTTCGAGCACGGAGAGATTCCACAGCACATAATAGATGAGTACAAGAAAGAGTCAGAAGAGAAGGGAAAGGCAACATTCGAGTTTGCATGGGTCATGGATCGGTTTAAGGAAGAAAGAGAAAGAGGAGTTACAATAGACCTTACCCATAGAAAGTTCCAGACAGACAAGTACTACTTTACTATTATTGATGCACCGGGACACAGGGACTTTGTCAAAAACATGATTACTGGAACCAGCCAGGCAGATGCTGCAGTTCTTGTTGTTTCAGCAAGAGAAGGAGAGGGTGTAATGGCACAAACAAGAGAGCATGCTTTCCTTGCCAGAACACTTGGTGTCTCGCAGCTTATAGTTGCAATTAACAAGATGGACTCAACTCAACCGCCCTTCAGCGAAAAAAGATTCAACGAAGTTAAGGAACAGGTTACCAAATTGCTTACCCCAATCGGATTCAGAGATGTCCCCATTATACCCATGAGCGGTTACAAGGGAGACAATATTATGAAGGCCAGCGCAAACCTGTCATGGTGGAAAGGCCCAACAGTCATGGAAGCACTTAACAACCTTAAGGTACCTCCAAAGCCAACAGACAAACCACTCAGGATACCTGTAGAAGATGTATACTCCATAACAGGTATAGGAACAGTTCCAGTAGGAAGAGTCGAAACTGGCGTTATTAAAATAAACGATAAGGTCATATTCCTCCCTGCAAACAAGTCAGGAGAAGTTAAATCAATAGAGGAGCACCACACCGCAATGCAAAGAGCCGAGCCCGGTGACAATATAGGATTCAACGTAAGGGGAATAGCAAAGAACGACCTTAAGAGAGGAGATGTCTGCGGACCAGTTTCAGCACCGCCTACTGTAGTAAAATCATTCACAGCACAGATAGTTGTCCTTCAGCATCCAAGTGTCATAGCGGCTGGATACAAACCTGTATTCCATGTGCATACAGCACAGGTGGCATGCAGATTTGAGGAAATAATAAAAACAATAAACCCAAAGGATGGAACAACCCTTAAGGACAAACCGGATTTCATAAAAGCAGGAGACATAGCTGTAGTCAAGGTTATACCTGACAAACCCCTTGTAATCGAAAAGGTATCAGAATTCCCGCAGCTGGGAAGATTCGCAATAAGGGATATGGGCATGACCGTTGCAGCCGGTCAGTGCATAGACCTTGAAAAGGCTACAGTAGCGTGATGAGATATGGCATATAAAGCAAGGATTTCACTGAGTGGCACTGAAAATCAAATAGTTGACGTTGTTTGCAACGAGATCAAAGCTATAGCCAAAAGAACTGGTGTTGAAATACACGGCCCAGTTCCATTGCCTACAAAGAAACTCAAAGTTCCCCTGAGAAAGAGTCCTGATGGAGAGGGTTCTCCCACATGGGACCGCTGGGAAATGAGAGTGCACAAACGCCTTATGGATGTAGATGCTGATGAAAGAACTCTGAGGCAACTCATGAGAATATCTATACCCGATGGTGTAAGAATAGAAATTCAGATAAAAAGCTAAATTATTTCTGTTTTCTAATAATTTTTAATAATTATTAAATAATGATTTTTGATACAGTATTATAAAATTTAAACGGTGTTGTTAATGGGTCGAAAAGAAGAAAATGTTGCAAAAGCAATGAAATTAGTAGAACATCCAGAGCTTATCAGGAATATAGATATTGCCGCTCATATAGATCATGGTAAAACCACATTGAGTGATAACCTTATTGCCGGTGCAGGCATGATGAGCGAGGAACTGGCAGGTAAGCAGTTGTTGCTGGATTATGACGTACAGGAACAGGCTAGGGGAATAACCATAAATGCCGCAAATGCTTCCATGGTTCATGAGGTTGATGGACAGGAATACCTTATTAATCTTATAGATACGCCGGGGCACGTGGACTTCGGCGGTGACGTGACAAGGGCCATGAGGGCGGTTGACGGTACAGTAATAGTTGTTGATTCAGTTGAAGGTGTAATGCCGCAGACAGAAACTGTGGTAAGGCAGGCCCTGAAGGAAAGAGTTAAACCCGTTTTGTTTATCAATAAGGTAGACCGGCTTATCAATGAGCTAAAATTAAACGGGGATGAAATGCAGAAGCGTTTTATAAAGGTTATAACAGATGTAAACAGGCTTATAACAAAATACGCACCCAAGGAGTTTGCAGATTCATGGCTCGTAAACGTTAAAAACGGAACAGTTGCTTTCGGTTCCGCTTATCATAACTGGGCACTATCGGTACCCGCAATGGGATTATTCAAGGTAACATTTAAGGATATAGTTGATCTTGTAGGCGCAGGAAAACAGAAGGAACTTGCCAAAAAAGCACCCATTCATAAGGTGGTTCTAGACATGGTAATAAAAAACCTTCCGAATCCGGCAGTGGCACAGAAATACAGGATTCCTCAGATCTGGCACGGAGATCTTAACAGCGAAATCGGAAAGGCAATGGAAAAATGTGATGACAACGGCCCCATAAGCATGATGATAACAAAAATTCTTATAGACCCACATGCAGGAGAGATAGCAGTTGGAAGAGTGTTCTCCGGGATAATAAGAAAGGGTGCTGAACTTTATGTAACAGGCGCAGGGAAATCTAAGGTGCAATTATTATCAATGATGGTCGGTCCTGACAGGATATCCATAGATGAAATAGCGGCAGGAAATATTGCAGCCGTTGTGGGATTAAAGGGGGCAATAGCCGGTTCAACAGTTTCTTCGTTACAGAATATGGAAGATTTCGAACCCATGTCACATTACTCTGATCCAGTAGTTACCCTGGCAATAGAGGCTAAACACACAGCCGACCTTCCGAAGCTAATTGATGTACTGAGATCAGTCTCCAAGGCAGATCCATCCATACAGGTAGATATAAATCAGGAAACAGGGGAACATCTTATTTCCGGTATGGGAGAATTGCATCTGGAAATTACTCTGTACAGGATAAAAAACGATTACCACGTAGACGTTGTAACCTCCGCACCACTTGTAGTTTACCGGGAAACTGTGGACAAAACTGGTGGGCCATTTGAGGGAAAATCACCCAATAAGCATAACAGGTTCTATTTCAAGGTTGAACCGCTCCCAGAAGGCGTTGTTCAGGCCATACTGGATGGGAAAGTACCTGACGGGTCAAAAATAAAGGATAAGAAGGCTGTAATGGCAACACTTGAAGAAGCCGGACTGGACCATAATGAGGCCAGAGGTCTGGTATCTATTCATGGTGCTAATCTCCTTCTGGATATGACAAAGGGAATACAGTATCTGGATGAAACAATGGAACTTCTTATAGAATCTTTTGATGAGTCACTTAACAAAGGGCCACTGGCAAATGAGAAGGTATACGGCCTCAAGGTAAGTTTAATGGATGCAAAGTTGCACGAAGACAGTATACATAGAGGGCCTGCGCAGGTTATACCGGCCGGGAGAAACTCAATATACGGTGCCATGTGCCAGGCTGGCAGGGTTCTACTGGAGCCAATGCAGAAGGTATACATCAGTGTACCCCAGGAATTAATGGGTCCAGTTACCAGTGAACTCCAGCAGAGGCGTGGTGTGGTTGAGGATATGCAGCAAAATGGAGAGGAAATCACAGTTGTTGCAAACGCCCCTGTTTCAGGTATGATAGGATTTGCATCTGCAATAAGAAGTGCAACAGGCGGAAAGGCCATATGGAGTTCTGAAAACTCTGGGTACCAGCGTGTTCCATACGAACTTCAGTCCGGAATCGTTGCAAAGATCAGGGAAAGGAAAGGTCTCAAACCTGAGCCTTACGATGAAGCATACTACTCGTCCCTGTGATATCCTTTCTAAACTGAAGCCATTGGCTTCCAATTTCAACCAGCAGAGGTGCCACCTGGGATGGCAATTCCATCTAATGAATATATTTGGGAATACCATTCCCATATTTTTTTCAATACAGTATTTATATATGGCAAGTTAGCTTATTATGCATTATTTGCTCATTTTCACATTTCAGTATTGGGTGTTTTCTGAATCTTGATATAACTGAAAATCTTCATATACGTAGCAGGATTCATCTCTATATGGTTTTAATACGCGGACTCAAGTGGGCCGATATGAATCAGCTGGTCGATAATTATTATTCATACTACGATGAAGTCAGAAGCGAAACTCCTGAGCTGGGGCTTGTCTTCTATCACTCAAAACCGGCTTTTGAATATGAGGTTGAATGGTTTTCAAACATTTTCAAGGGCGTTATCAGTGGAGATGTAATAGGGATGGTCGCGGAAGAAGATGGGAAGGCAATTGGTTTCTGTGATGTCCACAGGGTCATGCCCGGTTATGAAGTTTCGCACATAGGATCATTGGGAATTGCAATCAGGAAGGAGTACCGCGGTAGAGGAATTGGAAAAATGCTCATGAAAAAGACTATAGAACAGTGTAAAGGCAATTTTGAGATGCTTATTTTGGGTGTATTTACTGGAAATCAAAAGGCGATTTCCCTATATGAGGACATGGGATTCATAGAATATGGAATACTCCATAATGCTATTAAGAGAGGAAATAAATATTTCGATGAAAAGAGGATGTATCTAACACTCTAAATCTTATCTGAGTTAATAATAAAAGGAAGATTATTTTTATGGATCCATGAGCAGGAATCCACCCTTCAAGTAGGCAAGAATGTCGGGTATAAGGCGTTAGGTTAGATATTGTCCCAGCCGTAAAGACTCCAGGATTTCATCCCAACGGGTTATTTTTTGCATAGTATTTTATTTTTTGTTGTATTCTTATTTTATGATCACAGTATGCCTTAATGGCCATCCTAGAATTGGACACGAGCTTAGATGCAGGCAATGCAACGAACCCTTTGAAATTATTCCAGAAAAGAAGTTCACGGAAAAGATAGATAAAAATTTTGATTATGTATCTGACTGGGTAACACTTGGAGAAGTTCAAACTCCAATAGTAAAAATTAATGGCAATCTTTTATTCAAACTTGATTATTTCTCCCCTACATATTCCTATAAGGACCGTGGCGCAAGAAATTTGATATCCTATATGTATTCAAAAAGGGAAGAGCTCAATATAGAGAAAATAAATGAAGATTCCTCAGGAAACGCGGGGTCATCAATAGCAGCATACGGGGCCAGGGCTGGTTTCGAAACCAGTATCTACGTTCCTTCTAATGCCAATCCAAAAAAATTGAATCAGATAGAAAGCTATGGGGCACACATAATAAAGGTAAACGGGTCACGTGACCATGTTCAGGAGGAGGCAGAAAATGCTCCAGGATTTTACGCTTCCCACATATTAAATCCGGAATTCAGGGATGGGATACGCACACTGGCCTATGAGATTTTTCTCCAGGGGAAGATGCCCGACAACATATTTGTGCCTATTTCTGCAGGCACATTGCTTTCCGGGCTTCACAGCGGATTAATGCATCTTTACAATTCCGGTGAAATTACAAAATTGCCCGTGATAGTGGGAGTGCAGCCAGAGAATATATCACCACTGTGTTCACTGGTAAATGGAAATAAATATAATCCAGACAATAACCTTTCATCCATAGCTGATGCACTTGTTTCGAAGCGTCCACTACTGATGAAATATATGGTGCGTATAATGGAAAGTGGAAATATGTGCATATCTGTATCTGAAAACGAGATAATAAAAGCAAGAAAAGACCTGGCAATGAAGGGTTTCTACACAGAATACAGTTCCGCCACAGTTTTTGCTGCCTATGAAAAATATCATCCTGAAGGTTCTTCGATGCTGGTGCTTACAGGAAACGGATTAAAGAATTAACGATAATCCTTTCCATTTATTGTATAATAAGAGGAAACCGGAATGCCTGCGTTTTTCACGGTCAGTGATACAGAGCAATATTTCTCCAGTGACAGGTCAATAGCCTTTTTTACCGATTCAGGATCCACATCACCCTCAAATATGTAGTGTATTTCTCCGTATTTTAACATCTTGGGATCCGTATCTCTCTTCTCACCGGAAACTTCACACCTGTAGCTTCTTATTTCCTTTCTCATTTTTTTTAGAATATTCAACACATCATCACTGCTGCATCCACCCATGGCCAGTAGCAACATTTCAGTTGGTGAATGGTACTGGTCATTGCCAACTATAGAATTCTTGAATTTTATCTCTTTTTTGCCGTCATCTGATACAAATCCAACATCCTTGTCAAATTTAAATGATACCTTCATATATATGTATATTTAAAATATATATAACTTTTAACACCCATTATTGGAAAACACCCTATACTGATATGAGGAGAATGCTTCCCAGTTATGTGCAAATATTTAAGAAAAATATTTTTTCATTCAGACAAAAAATCATTTATTATCCTTTCAACCATCTCTACAGGAACGCCCGTGTTCTGGGATACTGTTGAGCTGTCCATGGTTTCAAGGTACTCGTATATAATTTTCCTGTAAAAATTATCATATCCGGCTGCTTTTTCCTTTAATCTTCCTATTATCATATCCTTTTTAGCCGTCATTAAATTTCTTTTTCTGTCTATTTGGTTGATCTCATGGTTCAAAACATCAAGTTCGTGCACCAGGTCTGAATTGTCTCCATCAACATTATCATTGTCATAGTCAATATCCATTTTTTTTATACTCATGAAATTTCTGGAATAATCTATAGTAATGGTAGAGAACCCCATGGACCTGTATACTTTTCTGGGTGGACCCATGGTTGACGGCATGCTGCCATTTGTAGATATTAATCCAAGTTTTTCAAGAATTTCCAACTGTTTATTGATAGCCTGCTGTGACACTCCTATCATCTTGCTCAGTTCAAGGCCATATGAATCATAATTTGCGAGTGTTTTTAACATTTCTCGCCTGGTATTGTTTTCCAGCGCAATCAAAATAGACCATAAATCTTCATCCATAAAAACACCCAAAAAATTAAGAAAATATATTTAATCTATTTTCACAGCTCTGCCACCATTTTTGCTGTTCAATTTTTTAATTGTTATGTCCAGTATTCCATTGGTGAATTTCGCTATGACAGTGTCTATATCCACGCCTGTGTTGAATTCTATGTTCTTATAATATTTCCTTGTTCCCTTGTCAACCTTAAGTTCTATGTTGTTTTCATTTACAACCAGATTTATGTCATTTTTTTCAACTCCTGGTAATTCGTATGTTATATAGACATTTTCTTTGTCTTCATTGATGTCAGTGAGTGGTTCCCTGAACCCTTCCTGTGTATCCTTCCTGGTACCTATTCCAGTTCTTGGAACGTTGCCGAATTCCTGGAATACTGGTTTTCCATCCGGGCCTATTTTGTAGCTGAATCCATACACATAGGGACCCACGATCTTGCTGTTTATGTCGCCTTTCATTATTGATTCCCAAAATCTGGCCATTTCCTTGTTTATCTTTCTCATATCAAGCCCAAACTCGTCATACATGTCGTTAAATATATCGTCCCAGTCATCCTCTCTTCTTCCATTCATTATCATCACCTTAGTTAACAACCTTTAGTTGTTAACTATATATTGCTAACTTATATATAAATATTTATTTTATCTTTTATTTAATATAAAAATTGTAAATAATTATGTAACAGGCCAGTAAAAATTTTCAAAATAAAAAGCAATTAAATTTGTAATACATTATATGAGTAAGCCTGTGTTGAATAATTATTATTGATCTAATCTTCCCCTGTTTTATGGGTGTAATATATTCCTATTATAGATTCTACCTCCCTGTCGGTGAGGTTAAACTTCCGTATCTTTATATTGCTTTCTAGCAACATTAATTCTGCCAGGTCATCTGGGTATCCCTCTGCAAATATTATTTCCTCTATGTCTGAATTCATTATCATTTTGGAGCATACAACACAGGGGTGGGTTGTGACATATATTTTTGATCCCTTTATTGATGATCCATTAACTGCTGCCTGTATGATCGCATTCTGTTCAGCATGCAAACCCCTGCACAGTTCATGCCTTTCTCCTGATGGGACATTTAACTCATCCCTTATGCATCCTACGATATCGCAGTTTACTGTGTGAGACGGGGGTCCATTATACCCGGTGGCAAGCACATTATTATCCCGCACAATAACTGCCCCCACCTTTCTTCTAGTACAGTTGGAACGTGATGCTGCAAGATACGCCATACGCATAAAGTACTCGTCCCATGATGGCCTTTTTAGCCTTTCTTCCATAAAATATAAATTAAACATAAGGATATAAATATTGTTTATCGCTTTACATTACACCCTCTATATATAATACATGACAATTATATTTATTTATGCAGATGCATTATATGTAAAATGGCACAAAATGAGTTTGATATAGATTTCTTTAGGGATAACAGTTTTATACGGAAGCAATGCACTGTATGTTCATCCCTCTTCTGGACTCAAAACTCCCGGAAAAAGACATGTGGAGACCCTGCCTGTGAAAGTTATTCATTTATAGGCAACTCTCCCGTATACAGGCCATATAGCCTGGATGAGATGCGTGATGAGTTCCTTTCCTTTTTCAGGAAGGATGAACTAAACCATTCTATAATAGATCCATATCCGGTGGTACCCAGATGGCGTGATGATGTTCTCCTTGTTAACGCTTCCATATACGATTTCCAGCCGCAGGTTACCTCCGGGCTTGTGCCTCCTCCCGGGAATCCCCTTGCAATGTCCCAGCCAAGCATAAGAATGCTGGACCTTGATCTGGTTGGAAAAACAGGCCGTCATCTGACATCATTTGAGATGCTGTGCCATGATGCATTTAATTATGAAAATAAATATATTTACTGGAAAAATGAGACAATAGAATACTCATACAGGTTCCTCACAGAAAAACTCCGTGTTAATGGAAATGAAATAACTTACAAAGAAAAACCGTGGTTTGGCGGCGGTAATGCAGGAAATGCAGTAGAAGTCTTTGTCAGGGGTCTTGAAGTGGCTACACTGGTGTTTATGGATATGAAAGAAGATCCGGAAGGTGATATAGAAATAGAGGGAACAAAATATTCCCAAATGCCCCTAAAAATTGTGGATACTGGATATGGCCTGGAAAGGCTTGTGTGGCTTTCCACTGGGACGCCCACAGTTTATAACTCAATATTCGGCGATACAATAGAATACATAAGGAAAAATGCAACAGTGGGGTATATAGAACCGGAAATTATGCAAAAGTTATCTGAACTGTCGGCTGAGATAGACCCATATAGCGAATCAAAACTCTTAATGCAGGTTGATCCATACCTGAAGGCAAAAGAAATCAACCTTAATGATGAATTTATAGGGACGCTGAAACGCATTAGAAGCATGTATTCACTTGCAGATCACACAAAAACACTGCTTTTAATGTTTTCTGACTATGTGATACCCTCCAATGTTAAAGTTGGCTATCTGGCAAGGACCCTCATAAGAAGGTCGCTGAAATTTATGGATGAAATCGGATTTTCAAAGGATTTCATGGATCTTATGGACTTCCAGCACAATATTTTTTCAGACATTATTTCTAATTATGACCGGGATTTCATAAAAAACATTATCGAAATAGAGAAAGAAAAATATAATGAAATAAATAAAACAGCTGTTAACCGTTTGAAGAAGTACATACATTCAGGTAAACTAGAGCTTAAGGACGCTATTACGCTCTACGACTCGGAAGGGCTCAATGAGGATTTAATTAAAGAATCATTCATGAAAGTGGCCGGGAAGAATCTTGAACTTCCGGATAATTTCCAGGAGATTGTTATATCCAGGCATGAAACCAAACACATAAAGAAAAAAGAAACTGTAGAGTATCCACCTGTTCATACACGTCCTTTATATTATGATAACACAAAAATAAGTGAATTTACAGGCATAGTCCTTTATTCTGGTGAGAAGCTAATAATCCCGAATCAGACAGCTTTTTATCCTGAGGGCGGTGGACAGCCATGTGATCTCGGATACTTTATAGCCAATGGAAAACGAATCAATGTTGTTGATGTGCAGAAATACAATGATGCCATAGTGCATTTCCTTGATGGAAACATAGGGGACAAATCCAGGGTTAAGGGTTATATTGACTATACAAGAAGGAAACAGTTGATGATACACCACTCAGCAACCCATCTTCTGCTTGGGATAATGAGAAAATATTTCGGGAACCATGTGTGGCAGAGCGGTGTAAGGAAGGATGTGGACGAATCAAGGATAGATATTACACATTACAGGAAAATAACGCTGGAAGATATAAAAAATATAGAAAATATGTGCCTTGAGGCAATAGAGCAGGACAGAAAAATTACGGTGGTAAATGTAAGCTGGAATCCGGCAATTGAAAAATACGGGTTCCGGCTCTTTGAGGGCGGTGTTCCAGTTTCATCAAAAATCAGGGTTGTCACCATAGACGGCATCGATTCAGAGGGTTGTGGCGGTACTCATCTGGATAGCACTGGATCCATAGGTTTTATAAAAATTATCAGGACAGAAACTGTACAGGAAGGTATTCAGAGGATTATATTTTCAGCAGGCCCGGCCGCCATGCGGTATGTACAGACGATTTATGATACTGTGGTGATGGAGCAGGAATTTATGAAAGTAGACATAAAGGATGTGTACAGCCGTTCTCTGGAAATTTTCCGGGAAGACCTGGAAAACCAGAAACTGATTGACCGCTACAGAAAGGAAAAAATTGAATCTGTAATTATGGGCAATTCAACTAAGATAGGAAATATTGCAATTTATACAACAAATTTTGACAGGGAAGATATGAACCTTCTTATTCAGGCTATTTTTAGACAAAACACAAAGGCCGTAGTAATAAACGGCGGTACAGAAATGACTGGCATAGGAATTGACTCATACGTAGATACGCTTGTATCGGGATTGTTAAAAGAAGGCATTAAGGTTGAGGAAAAGATAAGGAACAAAAAATTGTATTCGGCAACATGCAGCAAGGGGGTAAGTGAAAAGTTAATAAGGGAGATTTTAGAATATGGTAATATATGATGGACTCCAATATTATTGATAGCATAGTAAAAAAATATTACAATGTGTCAGATGTGGAGAATACTAAATACTCTATGATATTCCATATCCGGACCAGGGGAAGTGAAAAGTCATTCACATATCTCCTTGAAGAACTTGATAAAATAGGGACAACAGCATTTACAAATGATTTTCCGGATAATCAGATTATTGTAATTAACAACGGGAATATAGGCAGAGAAAGAAATGGACTCAAAGCAATTATGCTGTTTGTTTCCATAGCCACTCTGGTTTATTCAGGATTTATTTATTATTCAGCTTATTATTCATCCATTTCCATATACAGAAATATTATTTATGGTTCCATATTTTATGCCCTGCCTGTCATATTCGTTTTATTATCCCGGGAGGGGGGAAAGTATCTTGTATTGAGAAAAAACCATATAAAATATAAATTTCCTATTTTTATTCCCTCTCCTGGAATAGGGACTTTAGGGACAATAAATTCAAATAAAAATCAATTTAGGGATTCAAAATCCATGATAGAAGCCGGATCATTTTCATTGTTATCTGGATTCTTTGCATCAATTTTTCTTATAGTTGTCGGTGCTGCTACAATGCCATTTGCACAGTACAATGCATCTATACATTCTCCCATTTCAATTCTCAATTTTCCTCTGGTTTTTCCTGTTGTCCTGGAACATTTCTTCCCGGCATTAATTATACCAGATCCACTTGAACTTGCCGGCTATGTCGGGCTTATAACAACTGCAATAAATGCATTGCCCATTGGATTTATGGATGGAGGACTAGTTTTTTCTGGAATTATGGGGAAATATTTCAAATACGCATCATATGCCGGGATAGTTATACTCCTGATTGCTGGTATAATTTATCCCTATATACTGATCCTTGTTGTTCTCTCTCTGTTGCTGGGAATTAAGGGACCGCTTCCCATGAATACTTTTTTCAAGCCCAAAATTTCCGTAAAAGCATCATGGGCTCTGATAATAATAATCATACTCCTTCTAGGGTTTGTACCACTGCCATTTCATAGCACCAGCAATAGTAATGTTGCAATTCCGGATTCCTGTTATGTCATGCAGCAAAACAATACAGGGAACGTTACGGTAAACGTTACAGTACAGAATCACGGATTGAACGTTGTACCTGTGTTTTCCGTAAGTCCCGGGAAATTTTAGTGTGGAAAGGAGCATACAGAACAATATGACCACCACTACATATACGCTGGAACTTATTACCTATCATTCCAATTATACGGGTAAAAAGAATTTCAATATAACTGTTAATACTGGATCACAAATATTCCATAAAATGATTTCTGTATACTTCCTGAAGGTTGACAAAAATATACATTTCAGCAATATATTAAATCCCCTGAATCTCACAGAATATCAGGGAAAACCATTCGATATTACCATATATAACAATGGTTCACACACAATTGATGTAAAGATACTATCAATTTCCACAAGTATGGGGGTCTACATGGTAGGTTCCGGCAACTTAACAATAAATCTCGCCGGAGACCCATATGAAGGAATAAGCACCCACATCCCCCACGATAAAAATGAAACGATGAACTTTGAGGCTGAAACCCCCGGTACATGGAAAATTATTATACTGGAATCAAATGGACAGGCTGCAATTGTAGACATACACATAAAGCCCGCACAAGCAAGCCCACCAAATCCAAAGTCCTTTAACGGGTCGCAAAATAATGATAATGCATTAAATTCCATCCATTCTCTTTATTATTTCTAATGAAAATTCTGAACACTTTATAGGATTAATGTCGGTTCTGGATGTAATATCTTTGGGGATTTTGTTGTCCATAAAAGCAGCAGATATGGCATTCTCAATGATTTTGGTGGCCTCATCCCAGCCTATATGTCTTAGCATGGCACAACCTGAAAGGATAAAGGATAATGGGTCGGCCGCATCATATCCAGCCTCAGAGGGAAGTGACGACTGTACAGCCTCAAAGACTGCACACTCATCTCCCATACTGCATCCATACTCTGTATTAATTGCACCCATAAGATAATCCACAAGAGTTCGACTTAAAATGTTGTCCAGCAGTATCACTTCAAAATTTTCCGGAGAGATAATGATTTTTTGCATGAATTGCCTTGTTTTCATAATTTCATAATTGATATCTTCGTGTTTTGATAACTCTTCCAAACACCACTGTGCAAATTCTGGGTTCTGCTGGCTTTCAACTATTGTTATTTTCCCATTACCCTTTCTTTTAGAATACTGGATAGCCTGTTTTGCAATCTTTCTTGTCCTGAATTTGCTCTGTGTTATCATGTATATTTCTGAATCAGGTGTTATGTTCAGATCATAATTGTCTGATATGAATTTTATAAGATCATCTGTACTTTCTGATGAATGGTAAAATATATGTGTATTCGGCAGAGAATCCCTGACAATTGTCAGGTTGAGCCTGTTAAATGTATTTATCCTTACATCCATTCCCGGTATATATTTCAGCATTCTTATGTTTGAATAGAGGCCAAGCCTTCTTCGCAATACAGTGTTTATATCCCTGTTATCAGGCATAAGATTCAGGGTTGACTTCATTACCACGGACATTTTCTGAATTTCTTTTATGGAATCCTCAGGTATATAGGTTCCGAATTTATCGTAGGCTTCACTACCAATTAAAATTCTATGCCATTCAATTGATTTGTTACCCCCATATGCAAGTTCTATTGCGCTGTTGACAACATCTATCATGGCTTTTGTGATTTCCGGCCCTATGCCGTCCCCGTCAATGTATCCTATGGTAAGCGTATCAGGAACAACCATTCCGGCATCTGTAAATTCTATATACATTAATTCCACCATGCATTTAAGCATATAATTTTTTTTAATATTACGATTAAAAATTTATGGTCATAGGACTTTTCTGGGGATTCATGGACAAAGATCTAACTTTCTCTACCTTAATTATATTGCGGCTTTCAGGGAGTAAATGTATTGCAGAATATTTATTATTCCATGAAATGACTAGCCAGAAGAGAATCTACTGGATAAGTCCTGAAAAATGGCATGATGGAGATAAAAGGTGTATCTTAATTGCACGCATATACTGATCAAACAAATGGTACACTGATACTCCTGAAGAGGCAATGCTGTAACAGACAGTGACTTTAAGACTCAGTAATAAGTTTTGCAAAGTCCATAGTGTGATGAATGAGAACGAAGCAAAAGTGAGAATATACTTTATCTGAGGAGGGTGTGTCAGCAGCATTAATGTGTAAAGAGCCATATTTTTATACTTAGGCGGCATTATTATTTATGAGAACAGAGAGAGATGTAATAGGCGAGGTACAGATTGACGATAGCATTTATTACGGGATAAACACTCTTAGGGCAAAGAATAATTTTAACATTTCTGGGATAAAATCCAGAGACCGCGACCATATAAGGGCAATGGCAATAGTAAAGAAAGGTGCCGCATATGCTAACTACACATCAGGTAAACTTCAGAAAGAATTGTATGAAAGCATAAGCAAGGCATGTGACAGGCTAATAGCTGGAGAATTCGACGATCAGTTTGTCCTTGATGTTTTTCAGGCTGGTGCAGGTACATCTTTTAATATGAATACCAATGAAATACTTGCGAATCTGGTTCTTGAGTCACTTAATCATAAAAAAGGGGAATACAAATACGCACATCCTAATGATGTAATAAATATGAGCCAGTCAACAAATGATATTTATCCTACCATGATGCGTGTAAGCATAATGCTAAAGTCCCCAAAACTTATTGGCAACGCTGAATCACTTATAAAAACATTAAGGGCAAAGCACAAGGAATTTGAGAAAGTTTACAAAACAGGGAGAACACATCTCCAGGATGCTGTGAGGGTAACACTGGGAGACGAATTTAATGCCTGGGCATTTGCAATTGCAAGGGATCTTAAGGAATTTGAAGCTTCATTAGACTATATACTGGAACTAAATATTGGAGGAACAGCTGTGGGAAATGGAGCAAACACACCTGAGGGATATAAGGAAAATGCTGTAAAGAAAATATCAGAGGAAACTGGCTTTAATTTCAGGCCAGGAGAAAATTTAATGGGCATAATGCAGTTCATGACCGACTTTTCAAGGGTAATCAACGCACTGTCCAACATGGCACTTGATCTTAGCAAAATTTCCGATGACCTACGGCTTCTATATTCCGGTCCAGGAGCAGGCCTGCATGAGATAATACTCCCGGCAGTTCAACAGGGTTCATCCATAATGCCTGGAAAAATAAATCCATCCATAGCTGAAGCCATGAACATGATATGCCATTCTATAACCGGATCGCAGCAGGCAGTAAATCTTTCTGTAAAGGCCGGGCAACTTGAGCTAAATGTCATGATGCCACACATAGACTATGAAATATCCAAATCAATTGAAAGGCTTGCAAACGGGATCAAAATGCTGGATGAAGAGGCAATGCAGGGAATAAAGCCTGATCTGAACAAAATAAAGGAAAATATAGAAAGAAGTTTCGGTTCGGCAGCATTACTCAATCCTTACCTGGGCTATGACACCATGGCAAAGATAGTAGAAGAGTCCCTGGAAACAGGAAAAAGCATAAAAGACCTTGTCCTGGCAACAGGAAAAATAGATGAAAAAAAGTACAAAGAAATATTCAATTTTCTTAATTGAATTTTAAATTTTTATATGCCTACCCAAGGATCTTTTTTGAATGCCTTTGACACAACCATTGTATCATATTTTACTATTCCATCCTTTCTTGCCAGGCCGTCCTCGAATTCCTGTATGGTTTCAAGGTTCAGGAAAAGACCCTGAAGAAGCAGTTGATTTTGCCCTCTTCTCCTGTACAGTGACAGTATATTGGGATTTGCGGAAAGTGACTGGGCAATAGAGTCAAGCTTGTCTCCCTCGGTGTCTATCCTTATGCACACTTTTATGCTATTTTCAATGGCATGCAGGTCAACCAGTGCGGAAAAGCCCGTGATAATCTTTCTCCGTACAAGCTCGTTAATTCTCCGCCTTACAGTGGCTTCACTGGTATTCAGCATCTTTGCTATTTCAGCATTTGACATTCTGGCATTGTAGCGCAGGAAGCACATAATTTCCTTGTCTAACTCATCAAATGGCAAAATAGAAGGGTCTATATGCTCCCATCTTACAGAGAGGTCACATTCATAATTTTTATTGTCTTCTAATTTCTTTAAGTTATTTTCTTCCGTCATAAAATTATATTTTAAAGCAATATATAACTTTTTTCACATTTAAATTGTAATATAAAATTTGTATTTATCGAAATTAGCAATTCAGATGATAGTATTTTAATGCATTTATATAATTAATTGATAATATTTTTAAAATCATTCATATAAAAACAGCATAAAAATCGTTATTAATGTAATTGCAATTAAAAACGATGAAAATTTATTTTGAATCATACGGATGCACATTGCAAAAATCCGAATCTTCACTTTACCTCAATAAACTGCTCAAGGACAAAAACAATCAGGTTGTAGATAAGCCTGAGGATGCAGATTTAAGCCTCATCGGTACCTGTGTTGTAATAAAACATACAGAGGACAGAATGGTCAAACGCATATCTGCCCTTTCAAAAGCTTCCAGTAATGTTAAGGTGCTGGGGTGCCTCGCCACTGTAAATGGAAACACAATAGAATCAGAAAATGTGCATATAATGAAACCCCGTGAATTCAGAAGTTTCTATGAAGGAGATTTAGATGGCATAGAAATAAAATCTGACATATATGATGGTATACCAATAAACCAGGGTTGCACAGGCAGCTGCAATTTCTGCATTTCACATATTGCCAGGGGACGTCTCCTCTCAAGGGGAATAGATAAAATTGTAAATCAGGTAAAGATGGAACTGGACCGGAATATAAAGGAGATACGCATATCCTCACTGGACACTGCAGCATATGGAAAGGATATAGGCACAGATCTTTCAGAGCTTGTAAACCAAATTTCATCCATTAACAGGGATTTCTATCTCCGTGTTGGTATGATGGAACCCAGAAATACATACGATATATTAGAAAAACTGATTCCATCATACAGGCATGAAAATGTGTTCAAGTTTTTACATTTGCCCGTTCAGAGTGCTGATAACAGTGTACTTGAGACCATGAACAGGGAATATACCATAGAAGAAGTGAAAGAGGTCTGGAACAGATTCATCAATACTTTTCCGGAGATGTCCATAGCTACTGATATAATACTTGGATATTACAACGACAGCAGGGAAGGATTCGAGAAAACACTGAAATTTCTGGAAGAGTACAGGCCAGATATCATCAATGTAACCAGGTTTTCCCCCAGGCCATACACAAAAGATTATAATAAAATACCACTTAATTCAAACCTTCTGAAGGAATGGTCCAATGAAATTATAGAACTTCACAGAGAACACATGGAGAAAAAACTCGATAAGTATGTGGGCAGGGAGGAGCAGATACTGATTACTGAGAATGGTAAGAACGCAACTATGGTTGGAAGGGATATTAATTACCGCCCTGTTGTCATAAAGGGCAGTTATGAGAAATACTCAAAAATTACCTGCAAAATCGTATCTCACGGGTCTAATTATCTTATAGGGGAATAGGAATCAACACCTACTATTTCATCCATTATATATTTATTATTGCCTTTGAATCCAAATAACTGTTCGAATTCTATGGGTGTCAATACTGGCATGTTGAATTTGTCCTCATCATCTATGGAAACTCTCGGGCATCCAGTGAATACAACAGCATCGCACATTAAATTCTGGAAATCCACAGGATTTATATTATCTGCAGTAACTATTATAGCATCCCTGCCAATACTCTTTACCTTATTGTAGATGCTATATGCAAGTTTTTTCCGGTACTGCCCTATTTTTGTGTCAATTACTATGGCAAATTTTTTCGCATCCATTGCCGATTCTATTCTTGCATATCGTTTTCTCAGGAATTTTTCTATGTCTGGCTGTATACTCTTAATCGATCTCAGGTTCAGATCAAGTATATACACCGGTTTTTCTGTGGATAGCTGGGCACCTATTCCATGAAACAGGCCTGTGCTTACAAGCAGATATCCGTCAACCTTGCCAGATACAGAATGTGCAGCACTGAAATTGCAACCAAGAACCTGACCAGGGTACTTCATTCTACCATCCACATCGCCGATTATAACATTATATCCAAGCATTCTCAGCCTTTTTTCCACGTATTCCATTTCCCTATAATACTGCACTGAGGACAGGAGCCCCACATTTTTTATTCCCTTTTCTTTGAGTATTGAGAAAACATCGTCTTCGATTTCTATCTCATTATAAAAATACTCTATGAAAATTACTGGCTTCGTGTATTTGATATTGGGTATTTCCGAATGGCCGAACTGTACTATGTAATCAACATCCCTGTATACTTCCATATTGCCTATGTCACATGCCCCGTAGAAAGACTGTGAGCTAATTATTACGTTAAATTCCTTTGAAAATTTATTGAAAAGGTTGAAGGATTCAGGCTTCAAACCATCAGGTATCTGAAGCAGTATCTTCGAAGCCTTTCGCGTTTTCAGTTCATTTATTGCATCATCGATGTCCATTTACTGTATATCGTTTTATGCTTATTTAAGATTAAGACTCGAACTGTGTCCTCCGAATATGGTTGCGGTAGGTGTTAAATATTTTTTGATGAAGTTTATGGCAATATAGGCATTTCCACCGTCCACAGCTATTAATGGATGTATGGGCTCTCCCGCTACTGTTGCAGCATCTCCCACGGAGAATATTCCCTTTAAATTTGTCTGATACTCGTTGTCTACCATTATGGATCTGCCGTTTTTGCTGGTTTCTATATTTACGGATTTAAACACATTGGCTTTTCCCACGTGGCCTATGGCAATAATGAGTGCGTCAACTTTTATATCCTGTGTGGTTTTATCATTACTATTTATCATGGAAATTTCCCTGATCTGGCTGTCTCCTTTTATGGCATTTATAGATGTGTTCATTATCAGTGAAATATGGGGGTTTTTCATTGCCATATCAAGTGTCTTTTCAGCAGCCTTGAATTTATCATTGTGGTGTATTACATATACTTTCTTTGCTGTGCCTGCCAGCTCATTGGCATAATCTAATGCAGAATCGCCACCGCCAACAATTGCGACTGTCATTCCCTTAAACTTTGTTATATCCTTTACATTATATTCGACTCCCTTGCCCTTGAATTCATCTTCTCCGGGGCATCCTATCTTCCTTGGTGTAAAGTCTCCTATACCTGTGCATATTAGGATCGCCTTGCAATTATATTCCTTTGTGCCGTTAACCTCAATAATATACTGATCATTATTTGGAATAATGTCTGTAACCTTTGCTCCGAGTTTAATTTCACCATCAAATAATTTTGCCTGCTCATACATTTTATCCCTTAGTTCCATAGCATTTATTTTCGGGATTCCCTGTACATCATATACCATTTTCTCAGGATAAAGTTCTGGTATCTGCCCGCCAGTGTAGTCTAAGGCTTCCAGTGTTATGCTATTTATATCTCTGAGACCTGCAAGAAACGTAGCAAAAAGCCCGGTTGGACCGGCTCCAATTATAACAAGATCATAGTTATTCATCGGGGAAATATATAAAAAGCATACAAAAACTTTGGCATGGTCTAATTTGTTTGTATAACTTATAATCTATAGAGCGTACTTCCAAACTCCTGTGATGCTGCCTCTATGGAATTATAGTTCCTGCCCCTGTTTAGAAGATGGGACTTTACTGTATGCAGGGCAATATCTGGTGTGTTGTTTTTTTCACTTAAATGTGTAAGTATAATTTTTGTTTCACCAGAGGCACATGCATATATTGCTTCTGCTGATTGTTCATTGGACAAATGCCCATGATTGCTTCTTATTCTACTTTTCAACGCCTCTGTATATGGACCGTTTTTAAGCATTTCCGGATCATGATTTGCTTCAATTGCCATTATACTGGAGTTTTTCATTTCTGTAAGCAGGGAATCATCAACAACTCCCAGGTCGGAAACAACTGATATTTTCACCCCCCTGTTTCGTATTATATAGACAACAGGGTCGACAGCATCATGGTTTACCGTTATAGGGGTTATGGAGAAATTTCCAATTGCGACCTCCCCATTTATGCTATATGCATTATCCATGCGAAGTTTTTCCAATGTTTTATTCCTGGAATACACATCAGCTTTCAGTTTCCTGGATATGGCCCTGGCACCGGATGAATGGTCGGAATGTTCATGACTTATAAAGATTGATTTTTCAAGATTTTCTATATTTAATTCAGAGGTTTTTTCAGAGAACTTTTTCATGCTTATGCCGCAGTCTATGATTATAATATCATTTTCATCCCATATTATAGTCGAATTCCCTCTGCTGCCTGAGGACAGCATATAAAAGTTAAGCATAACAGTAAATAGCTTATTAGTATTTTTTTTTACTCTTTTTCGAATAATTATTAGTTTAATAGTATTTATGTAAAATATAGTACTGGAATCCTAAATGGTAGACCTATCAGGCAACTCAGAAAAAATATATAGCTCCCTGAATGCAATGGGACCACATCAGAAGAGAATATGGAAACAGCAGATGATATATGAAAAAAGCATCTGTCGGGAAGGCACCGGTTAATTCTGGACTTAAGGAACTTATTGATAAAAAATGGTAAAAAGAGTGGCCAGGCAGAAAAGTGCCGGATATTTTATAATAAAATAACTTGAAACAACACACTATACTGTGGTTATTATTACCTGAAATGTTGCTTTTGAAGTCATTATTTTTTTTATATCATCAATTTGATAAAACTTATATACTTACATTTCCTATTATAGTTATCGTATATGACAACCCTTATACTGAATGTCGACCGTGACAATGATTACGGGATAAAGGCAGGAATGGATGGGCCCGTTACGGGGTATGGGGAATGCTATAATGCAGCCCTTAAGTTAATCTCTGTTGATCCTGAAGACTCTGATGCAAACGCCCTTTTTGGCGCACTAAGAGTATATGAGGACTTGAAGAGGAAAAATGAAAATGTTGAAATTGCACTGATCACCGGTGATGACGATGTGGGGGCAAAATCCGACGAAATACTTAGCAGGCAGCTAGACGATGTACTCTCCATGGAGCATTACGATGATCTTATACTTGTATCTGATGGTGCAGAGGATGACTACATAATACCTATCATATCATCGAGGATCCGAATAAGATATGTAAAACATATCCTTGTGCGCCATAATGAAAATATAGAATCACTTTATTATTATATCATCAGAGGAATCAAGGATAAGAAAATTGCAAGGAAATTCACAATACCGGTGGGTTTACTTCTTTTGAGCTATGGATTGTCGCTTTTGATCTTTACCATATACTATATGGTAATTACAAAATCCTATTTGCTTAGCCCTGGCAGCGGGGCGGTAATGCTTGTTACCATAATCCTTGGGGCATATTTCGTAGGTAGGGCAGTTGAGATCAACCAGCTTATTGTAAAACTGGTCGTGAATATGAAGGAATATTCCCAGGAAGCAAAAATTTCCATGCTTTCTTACGTGGTTTCGTTCTTTATCATAGTCATAGGTATAGCATACAGCTATGAGTCCACAATAAAAACCGTTCCCCTTATCAATAAGGTTCTTGTATTTCTTACTGTATTAGTCTGGTGGGCATTAGCATCCTTTGTTTCAAAGGAGCTTTTCGATGCATTCGATGTGTATATGGAGGAAAGGCATGGCATGTCAAAGATGTGGTATGGCATATCATTTTCTCTGGCCATAGTACTGATATTTTATGGCATGATGAACTATGTGAGGTACGTTGTTGGATTCATAACATTCGCTTCCATGACATTGTATCTGGGATACATAATAGCTGGAATAATAATAGCACTGTCTGCATCTGCAGTGCATAAATACTTTTCCTCAATAAAGAACAAGAATAGCAATGTGATGGAGATAAAATGAATTTCGAGGACTGGTTTCCATTATACCTTCAGATCACCGATTCATTGAAAATAAATAGAATGGCAGATTATGAATCCTCTATACTTTTAAGAAAATTCATCCACAACAGTGATGGGATAATAGAACCATATCGTGGTAGAAATGCATTCATAGTCGGCAATGGTAAAAACCTGGAAAACGTACTTGGGACTATTTCAGGGGGATATGTAATAGTAGCTGATTCTGCTATTGAAACCTATAATAGCCTATATGGAAACCCTGACATGATAGTAACGGATCTTGACGGAAATATGGATTCCATAATAGATGCATACAACCACGGATCATTTGTTTTTGTCCATGCACATGGTGACAACATGCCTGCAATAACAAAGTACGCAAGATATTTTTCCCGTGGAATAGCAACCACACAGCATATACCCATGAAATATCTTTATAATTACGGTGGATTCAGTGACGGCGATCGATCAGCCTTTCTTGCCGATCATCTTGGTGCACCTCATATAACACTCCTGGGTTTTGATTTCAAGAATGTAAATATGAAACCAAATTATGACCAAGCAGCTGTTTCAAGGAAAAAAATAAAGCTTATGTGGGCCGAATATCTTCTGGGCTATCTGGCAAAATCAAGGGGCACATCAATGTCCCCTGGTGATATTATAGAGATTTGATTAAAGGCATTATTTTTCCGTTACTGTAGATAACTGGGTTACTGTAAATATCAACCTTCAGTGAACTCTCTATGTCTGCCCCTGCACCCATAATTTTCAGCCTTTTTGCCCCATGGCTCACCCTTATCTGATTGCAGTAATCATTAACATTTACATCCTTTCCTTCCAGTTTGCTTTTGAGCATGTTGGCGTAGATATAATCCTCATCTGATACTCCATCAGGCCTGTTAGAAACAATAATTGATACCCTATCGCTGTCCTTTATTGCATCGTATGTTGCTGTAAAATTTATGAATGATGAGAGATATATGGTTCCAGGGTATTCCATAATTTTAAAAAGTACCTTTATTCCATTTGTGGAAGTAAACAGAAGAGTTTTGTTGGAAAGGTCCTCATTGATTATGACGCCTGGGGAATTTCCATAGTTAAAACCAGGAATTCTGATTCCATACCTCTCACCACTGGTAAGATATTCAGGATTTTTTGCCTTCATTCTTCGTGTTTCTGTTACAGTTCGCACCGGGATTATAAACTCTGCACCCCTATACAGCATAAGTGGCAGTGTAGTAGTAGCCCTGAATATATCAATAAGAACCTTTGTAGAATCATCAAATTTTTTTTCTTTTCTACCGTCAATAATATTTACCATCATCCATGTATGATATTCTTTTTATATATCTTATTTTTTATTTTTTCATGGATATGATAAGCGCTTTTAGAAAATATAATATATAAACTGCCGTTGATTTTATATTAATGGGGAAAGATATATTTTAGAAACACTGTTTCAGTATAAGGCTAAGAATGTTTTTGGATTAGTGGATGAAACCTGTTTCCAATTTATTATTGGTAGGACCCATTTGAAAGCGGATCATATACATTTGGAGGGAATGGGATAAATGTGATACCATGACTGAGGCATATGCTTGTGTTTCCATAAAACCGGAGTACTTAAGTGGCAGGTTGCTCACAGAAATTTCAGGGGACACAGGAATAAATACTGGATGAAAAATATTTTGACCTGGTATGATAAATCTGGTTAAATTGCCGTTTAAATTCACATTAAATAAATATGTTAAAAAGAAAATATTAAAAATGAGTTAGAAATAGGGTATAATCGAAGGTGTAATATATGGTTGCAGTTAAAACAATGGTTGAAGGTGGAAAAGCCACAACAGGTCCTCCTTTAGGCCCTGCCCTGGGTCCTTTGGGTCTTAATCTTGGGCAGGTTATAAAGGATATAAATGAGCAGACCAAGTCATTTGCCGGTATGCAGGTTCCTGTAACAGTAAATGTGGTGGATCCCTCTACCAAGAAATATGAAATAATAATAGGTATTCCTCCAACTTCCGCTTTGCTGAAGAAGGAGGCTGGAATAGCCAAGGGATCCGGCAAGAACAAGGAAAGTTATGCTGGAAATTTGACACTTGAACAGGTTAAAAAGGTTGCGGAATCCAAAAAATCCGGTTTACTTTCATACACAATGAAAGGAGCCGTCCTTGAAGTTTTAGGCACTGCGCTGTCACTGGGAATCACAGTTGATGGCAAGAATGCTTCTGAAATTCAGAAACTAATAAAGGCTGGCGAAATAGATATCGGTGAGAAGTGATGGAAAATAGTATTATAGAAAATATAAAAGAACTAAAAAAATTCAAGAAAAGGAATTTTGAGGAAAGTATAGAGGTTGGAATAAACCTTAAAGATGTTGATATGGCTGACCCAAAAAACAGGATAAATGAAGAAATCATTCTTCCTGCAGGAAGGGGCAGGGATATAAAAGTGGCAGTCATTGCCAGTGAAGAAATGCGGCAAAAGGCCAAGAACGCAGATTTCTTATATTCAATAGAAGACCTGAACAATTTTTCTGATGATAAGAGATCATTTAAGAAGGTTGTGAAAGGCATAGATTTCTTTGTGGCTGAATCAACGATTATGGGCAATGTGGGAAAAAACCTTGGTATAATTCTTGGGCCACGGGGGAAAATGCCAAAGCCCTTACCGCCAGGACAGGATCCTACACCATTAATAGAAAATCTTAAAAAGAGTGTACGTGCAAGAAGCAAGGATAAGGTTACATTTCATGTACCTGTTGGAACAAAATCTATGAAAAATGAAGACCTGTATACTAATCTCAACACAGTTATGAAAAGGATAATCTCTCACCTTGATAAGGGAAAGGGAAATATAGCCTCTGCTTATATTAAGAGTACAATGAGCAAGGCAATTACAATTAATTTAGGTGATATAGAATGAGAGAGCCAGCACAGTGGAAAGTGGATAAGGTCAAACATCTTACTGAGGAGATAGATGAAAGTCCAGTATCCGCGGTTATAAGTATAAAGGGATTGCGAAACAAAGAGTTTCAGAAAATTAGGAATGACATACGTGGAGAAGCAAAAATGCAGGTTCTAAGATCAAGATTGCTCAGGCTTGCTTTGGAGAAGTCCAGAAAGAAGAATATTGGTGGGCTTATAGACTACTCATATGGCCAGATAGCACTTATAACAACAACCAAATCTCCAAAAACGGTCTACGATATACTGGTTTCTAAAAGAACCAAGGCTGCAGCCCGGGGAGGGGAAATAGCAGAGGATGATATAGTAATAGAGCCCAAGGAAACATCATTTCCTCCAGGTCCTATGATATCCGTATTCCAGAAGGCAGGAATACCGGCTGGAATAGAAAAGGGTAAAATAGTAATCAAGAGCGAAGTTACACTGGTAAAAAAAGGCCAGGCAATATCGAAGGACAAGGCTCAGGTACTTGAAAAACTTGAGATACTTCCTGTCACAGTAGGCCTTGAGATGATAGCTGCATACGATGATGGGCTTGTGTACACAAAGGATGCACTTTCTATCACAGTGGAACAGATAGTATCTGATATGGCAGGAGCATTCCTGAAGGCAAAAGCACTTGCATTGAAGACGGACTTCCTGGTGCCGGAAATAATGCCTGAACTTCTATCTAAGGCACATCTTCAGGCACTGGGACTTGCACTTGCAGCAAACTTTGTTGACGAGAAGAATATAGATATTTTTATAAGGAAAGCTGTAATAAACGCTACAACTCTAAATTCATTAATAAATAAAGATTTAAATAATGAAAATATAGAGGATGAAAACCCTGAAGAAAGCAAAACAGAGGACAAGAAAGATGAAGGATCCGAGGATGACGCAGCAGCGGGACTTGGATCTTTATTTGGATGAGGTGATAAAATGGAATATATATATGGAGCTTTACTGCTTCACTCAGCAGGAAAAGAAATAGATGAAGAGAACCTAAAGAAGGTACTGACAGACGCAGGAGTGGCGGCAGATGACGCAAGATTGAAATCATTGCTTGAAAGCATGAAAAATGTCAATATAGAAGACGTCCTTAAAAATGCCGCGGCCGCTCCAGTAGCAGCAGCACCTGCAAAGGAAGCAAAGAAGGAAGAGAAAAAGAAAGAAGAAAAGAAGGAAGAGAAGAAAGACGAATCTGACTCAGATGCAATGGCTGGTTTAAGCTCTCTTTTCGGATAAATACATTTTTTATTTTAGATTTTTATGGCTCTCTATACAATATTTTGGATAATAATAAAATATCTTGTGCCTGTAGCCATTTTAACATATTCAGTAATAAAGTTCAATCCATTTTTAATAATGATTTCCGTTTTATGGTTGCTGGTTTCACTTATTGTTTCACTGATAAATTTCAGTATAAAAAGCAATTTCGTTAAATCATAAATTTAAGAGAAATTATACAAGCTTTAATTCCTCAATTTTTTCATAGACCTCCTTTGCATGCTCCCTGGGACTGACTTTTGGATATACATAAACAATTTTTCCATCCTTGATAATATATGTAACTCTTTTTGCCGTTGCAAGCCCCAGGACTCCGTATTTCTTAACTATCTCCTTTGGTTTGTCACTGAGCAATGTGAAATTAAGCCCCAATTTTTCCTGAAACTTTTTGTGTGACTCGCTAGAATCAACACTTACACCCAGTACAGATATTCCCTTCTCTTTAAACATATCTATATTGTCCCTGAAATTTTTCGCCTCCATAGTACATCCGGGAGTGTTGTCTTTAGGGTAGAAATAGAGAACTACAACCTTGTCCTCAAAATCCGAAAGCTTCACTGTCTTTCCATCCTGGTCTAGGGTTTCAAAATCCGGGGCATGATCCCCTACATTTAAGGTTTCCATGTAATATACATATCTAATGTATAATTAAGTATTTTGTCAATTTTTGCCTGATTTTTCTAAAGTAATGTATTCCCAATAGATGATGCCATTATCCTGTTAAGTGACATCCTCCCCAGGCTAACGCATGGGGCTTCCCGCTTCAACAACTCAACTTGCATTGCAGAGGTTGAGCCTCTACGGGCATAAAATCGGCGACAGTCCGTGCCTACTCTTTTTTTTATGTTTTATTATAAACATTTTAAATATCTTATCTATAGCATCATTTAATATGTTTATTGCCGCATTTAAATCCCTATCAATGGTAATACCACATACATCACAATGATATGTTCTATCATCCAATGTTAAATCATTTTTTATATTTCCACATTTTGAGCATTTCATTGATGTGTATTTAGGATTAACCTTAATATATGATTTACCGGCACTCTCAGCCTTGTAAATTATATCTTTTATAAG
>NZ_KI542682.1:0-1045 GCF_000496155.1 Ferroplasma sp. Type II | reverse complement strand
CTTATCTTCATTTTTAGAAAATCAACTATTGCATCATTTAAAAATACTTTCTTTCTGTATTTTACAACCTGAATAAAGTGGTAATACAAAGAGTACACTGAATGCTGACCCTTATCCAGATTATATGGTGACATAGTTGTATAATAACTTAATAGACTATAAAATTTGCACTTTCATCCCCTCTCTAACGAAAGGGAACTTCCCGCTTATATGTTAAAATTCTTTCATAATTCTGTCATTCAGATAATGCAGTATTTCCACTGCTTCTCCCTTTTTATTTGCCATTATAACATCGCTGTCTTCATTTGCTTTTCCTATTGCAATATACAAACCTTCTGAGTTTTTAATAAAAACCATATCTCCCTTTTTAATATTCATATCCATTTCAATTATTCCCGGTGCAAAAAGATTTGAGCCGTTCATTATATGTGGAACAGCTCCATTGTCAACGGTAACATTGTATGTTTTTACCTTTAGATAGTTTATCAGGTATAATGTGGGGATGCCATTATAAAATATTGGTTTTCCAGAAAAATAATAAACCTCATTTTTCTTATTTGTCTCTACCTCTATATTCGCCATGGATGTTCCATCTATATTGAATTTCTCAAGTTTTTCCATGAAAGCTCTGTAATCCTTTTTTGATAGTATATGCCTGGACATTATCCTATTATCCCCTTTATTTTCTTCAGTTGATCGTTCACGTCCTGGTTATTCACCATATCGTCAACATACTCATATATCCTCTTTCCAAGCAGAATCTGGTTTTCACTGAACATCCACTCCTCCTCGTTCCCAACAGCTTTCAAAAAGGCATAGTATATGGATTTCTGAATATCATTATACATGTTCTTTCTGCCGAATTTTATTGAGTCGGATTTTCCATAATTAAAATAATATGTAATCAAATCTATTAAATACTTTGAATTCTCTGACCACGGATCCATAATTTTTGATTCCATGGATTTCTTGCTCTTCAAGAGCTTTGCATTTTCTATAACCTCCACTGGGTTTCCCTTCAGGGACTTAATTTCAGAGTCCGTAA
>NZ_KI542681.1:2583-70946 GCF_000496155.1 Ferroplasma sp. Type II | reverse complement strand
ATGGATGATTCTATCTCATCCTTCATTGAGATCAGTTTATCAAGTGCAGAATATATCCTGTCCTTCCTGATTCCCTTTTCCATGGGATAATGTGCCTTATCCACAAACCTCAGAAGGCCGAAATCCGATGATGGATCCATGAGCCTAGAGATCACCGACAAAAATATAATATCAGATTGATCTCCAAGCATGTCAAAGATCCTGTCCAGACCTAGATCATGGCACAGTATTTCTGCTGCATATATCATTCCATATTCCTTTGGCGGCATGATATCCAGTGTCCTCAGATCTGCCTTTTCTATGGACTCCTTCTGATTCTCCATTGCAAACATCTTCCTGTATCTTTCAAGGTCATTGTCATTCGTTACCGGTCCAAGATGTTTTATGACCCTGTTTTTGGCCTTTCCATTCTCCTTATACCGTTCCACGATCTGAGCATAATTATACTTCGAATCCCCCCTTTTTACCGAGATAACACGCAGATGCATGATATGATAACAAATAGAAGTATATTAATGTACGTGTGTCTAGACACACTAACACAGTTCACGTATAAACCCGTAAAAGACTAGTTTTCACAAAAATGAAGTCAGAAACTCAAGTTTGAAAAACTGAATATTGAATTGCTGATGATAAGGAACAGGCTGGCAGTCAGTGGTCCCAGTATGAACCCGGAAACTATGGCTATGGTCATGCTCAGCAGTCCTGTAAATATGACCAGGTTTCCCGGTACCTTGTGTTTATTGATCTTTGCAAAAACCTTTGGAAACAAGAGATCATCCCTGGCATATGCATATGAAGTCCTCACTGTGCTGGTTTCAAATGCCACTCCCGAAGAGTTGAAGCTGTTTATGATAAACAATGCAAATATTGCAGCAACTGCAAGTCCTAGATACCTGGTGTACACATAAATTCCCGGATCTGATAGGCTTGCATAGTTAAACATATTGTTTACTCCGTATACTACGGACTGGGCATAGGAACTCATTATTATGACAGCCCCTATGAGCCCGGCGAGTATTCCCAGTGCAAGTGGTATATTTTTTTTGGGGTTTTTTGTTTCCTCGGCAACTGGAACAATAGAATTAAGACCTCCGAATGTGGCTATTCCCAGAATCATTTCCACTGCAATGTCAGTATAGTTGAAATGTACCGCTGCTGCAGTGAAGGGAACAAATGAGTTGTTTGGGCCTGCAATGACTATGAGGGCTATTGATGTGCCAACAAGGAATATAAATTCTGCAAGCCCGGTATAGAGAACGTATTTCAATGACAGTTTTACACCAAAGAAATTCAAGACTGTTGTCTCACCGATTATAATTATTGTGAGTGGAATCCAGATCCATGGATATGCTGCTGCAAGTGCCGGATCCAGTGCATAAAGAAAGGCGGTGAGTCCAAGCATTGCGAAGCCCGTATATCCTAAAAGATAGTAGTAATAATATGAAATGCCGCCATAAAATGAAAGGAATCTTCCTGTACTTTTAAATGCCTTCCTGTGAAATGCTGCCCATGAATAGGCTGAAGCCACCTCTTTCGACCATTCATATGTGACAAGTGTCATTCCGCAATATATAATGAATGCGAGAACTATAACCAGTGTCATAGAAGCACCAACAGCTCCGGCAATTCCAACAAAAAACAAAGCCGTGACTGCAGCTGGGCCATTAGTCCCTAACCCCTGTGCCAGTGCCTGCCACATACTTAATGTGTGTGTAGCAAGCCCGGATTTTGCATCCTGATTTTCCATCAGAATAAAACTATAAATTGTATAAAAAGCTATCGCAACATATATCCGGTATTTTTACAATTTCTGGATAAACAGCTTCTAAAGATCCATGAAAACTCAATTGTGATAACTGTGCTGAACGCAGGGAATTTAAGTATCCTCTATTGGCTTATATCAGCATTGCAACTATATAATAATGAGCAATGCGGAAACAAAAAAATAATTTGAAAGGTTTAATGTTTCCAGTTTTGTGTATGTGGACAAAGGGAAAAAGAACCCTGATACTGATACATATCTTTAATAGAGAATTACTGGTTTTAGGAAAAATAATCACGGAGAATACGGTAGGTTAGCCCAAAAACTACATAATTTCCAAACCGGTAGGTTTCATTATCCAGCAGCAGATCTTTTTCAGATGACCAGAAATATTGTGATATCTCATTGTCCGGATGCACTTCTGTATTACTGGATATACATTCATAGGCAGCGACACTTACATGCCCGTTCAGTGTATGATATAGTCCAAGCAGCCTATTTACCGTAACAGAAAGCCCAGTTTCTTCCATTGTTTCCCTTATCGCGGCCTGTTCACATGTTTCCCCATTTTCCCTGTGCCCACCGGGAAGAGCCATATGCCCTGACCATGGATCGCCTTCCTGATCTGCCCTTTTTATCAGGAGAAATTTATTTCCATTCAGTATCAGGGCTACAGCCGCCATACATTCCATCTGTTATTATCAAAAGTTCATATTTAATAATATTCAAAAAGGGGAAATGCCCGGAGTAAGCCTCCTTCTGTTAGCCTTTCGGTTGGCAACATTCGACTATGCGTCTTACCTGAATCTGGCAGCTGTATTCAACGATTCAATTTAGACTTGCTCCCTGCAGGGAGAGTTCTCATCGGTACTCCCTGAAACGTCATTTTTACGAATCACACTTTACAGGGAACCGTTTATTTCTTGTCTCTTAACCATGCCTCTCGGCATACCGGCTTTCACCGGTTGCAGCCAGCTGTGGAGGGAGGACTTTCCTCACCTTTCGGCGTCAGTTGCCCTCGGGCTTTTCCCTGTATATAATTGCTATAATAGATTTAAAGTTATCAGGATTCTGATTCAATACCGTCCACCATTAAGTCTCCATGGTATCCGAAAATTTCCCGGAATACCGTGAACGTTATTATTATTCCGAAGAGAGATGCCATAGCGATCACGATAGTGGAATAACCTATACCGATAAATGAGAACATTATAGGAAAAATCGTGATAGAAAGGAATGAAGGAAGTTGATATATGAAATTGGACATACCCACAGCCTTTCCACGATATTCCGAATCTGCAATCAAGGCCTGTGAAGTTATTATAGGTTGGTTGTTCCAGTGATTTCCCCATACAAACACCATCATGGAAACTGGAAGAATAATGTAGAGATGAAGTATTAAGGCCAGGCCAGATACAATAAGACCAAGGAATGACAGGAAGAAACCGGAGTAGCTGATTCTTCTTAATCCTACTATTGGAATAATTTTTGGTCCAATGTAACCTGCAGGAAGACCAATGCAATATATAGCTATTATAATAAAACGCTCCTGAATAATTCCAGAAATGCCAAATTTCATTATAATATAGGGAATGAAAAAGGCAAAGGTACCAACTTCTATGCCACTTGCAATTCCGCAGCACCAGGAATATATTGAAGTTCTTCTTCGGAGTTCATTATGCATGATGTTCCCCCAATAATCCTTATATGATGTACTTTTTCTCCTTTTTTTCCACAGGCTTGATTCAGATATATTCCTATACAGAGATAGGAGAACTACTGCAGGAACAATCTGAATAAGTATTGCCGTTTTCCAGATAACCGCCACCGGAAATCCTGCTATAAGAAGGAACACAATCCATATATTTAGCCCCAGTATGGCCATACTTGCCATAAGGGTATTATATGCACCTACAACTTCACGCCTGCCCGGATTCTCAGTTTCCATTATATATGAATATACATTAGCTATATCAGCACCGGCAGGTATCCCTGCAATAAACCTGAATGAGGCTAACATGGCTAAATTTGTCGAAAGTGCTGATAAGATAGCCGATACAATGAATAGAATAAGATTTAACATAAACATCCTTTTTCGGCCAAAACGATCTGCCAGATATCCTCCCAGCAAGGAACCAATTGATGCCCCTCCAACAGTTGCTCCCGTTACAATTCCAAGAAATGCTGTGCCAAAATGCAGGTCATGTTCCAAAAATATGCTCAGCATCGGAATTGAGAATATGTTCAATTCGTCTATGAAAAGAGAAGTTAGCATAATTTTTGAGATCCCTCTATTTCCAAAGTATGATATCTTCTCCATGGTGGGTAATTAGAACACTATAAAATAATATACCCTAAAGTGCATTTTATGCACCAAAATAAAAAATTTCTATATTTTTATTTTCCTGTATTTCACAAAAAATAGTATATCATAGGAAAGTTTCAGGGCACCTCCTGCAATAAACATAAAAGGTGGAAATATTGTCATCATGGCACCAACCAACCCAGGACCCGGTATTTGTGATCCATTTCTTACAACGGAGAAAATAGAATTGCTGTTAACCCTATAATCCTCATCTATAATTGTATTTATTAATGTGTCTCTTGCAGGCACATCCATTTGGCTTGTTGCCTGTCTCAAGAATAAAAATATCTCGCTTATAATAAGTGCGTGGAAAATTGGAACAAGCATGAGAAATATGTTGCTTACTGAATGGGTATATACCATAGTACGTATCAGACCTATCTTTGATGATATTATGGGAGAAATCAATATTGATATTGTGGTTATAACGTTCACAATTATGAAGATCAAACCTGCAGTACTCAAGGAGATATGATAAACATACTTAAAATACAGTGATATCATGGATACGGTTACCATGCCTCCGGCCAATGCATCCATTGAAAAGAGGTATGAAAGTGAAAATACCCGTTTTTTAGTTTCACTGTCAAGATCTTTTCCTTTCATTTTTTTGTGCTGTGGGAATTTAATGAAAAGATATAGTATAAACTGGGATAGGGCAACCAGCGTCAGAATGAGAAATACAACTCTATAATCTATATTAACATAGAGAAAGAGGAATATTGAGGCAACTATGGATGATGAATATGAGAAGAAATTATACAAAGAAAATGCATTCCTCTTGCTTTTTATATCTGTTTCATAATATGCCATTGCATACTGCTCAATTGGCTGGTTCGGGCTTATATCCCTGCCAGATAGTGATATTGAACCAAGTATTAAAGAAAATATAAAAACGTAGAAATCCAAAAATATAAAATTCAACAGCAGGGCTATGACAAGTGTACCGGCTATTAAGTACATCTTGACCCCGTTTTTTGCTTTTAATGCCGGAAGGAGATAAATTATCAGCGTGGAAAAGGCAATGCTGAAAAGCACTATAATTCCAACATCAAATACACCAACAAACCTTGCAAGATAGAAAGGTGTTATAACTGCAAGCATTGACAATATAAAAGACCTGGAGGCCTTTGATAGGGATATGAAATAACTCTGCATTTTCATAGAAATCTAAGAAATGGAGTGGAATTAATTGACCCATACTGTCTTTATATTGGTAAATTCCAGTATGCCGTATCTTGACAATTCACGACCTATTCCGCTTTTCTTAGTCCCTCCGAAGGGGAGCCTGGGATCAGATGCAACTATCTTGTTGATTGAAACGGTACCGGATTCTATGTATGGCACAAGCTTCTCAGCATTGTCAGGGTCACCCCATATTGAGCAGCCAAGGCCATATGGTGTATCATTTGCAAGTTTTATTGCCTCATCCGTGGTTTTGAACCTACTTAACATTGCAACGGGACCAAAAATCTCTTCTCCATAGTCCCTGTTCATTTTAACCAGCGTTGGCCTGATAATGTTTCCAAAATTTTCGCCTGTTGGTATTATTGTACCCATGGACTTTAATTCTTCCAGTTGCCTGGCAATTATGTTTTTCTGGGAAACGGATGACAGTGGGCCTATGTATGTGTCCTTATCCAGCTGATCGCCTACCTTTACCCTGCTGTATTCCTCCAGCATTCTTCTGGAAAACTCTTCGTATATATCGTCCCTGACAAGAAAACGTTTTGAGGCTATACAGCTCTGTCCATTGTTCTGCAGTCTGGCATAAACACTGTTTTTTACTGCTTCATCAATATTTGATGAGTCCAGGACTATATATGGATCTGAACCGCCCAGTTCCATTACGAATTTTTTTATGTTTTTACCGGCTTCTGCTGCTATTATGGAACCGGCTGCAGTGGATCCGGTGAAAGAAACGCCATCGGAGTATTTTATGGCTTCATCGATGATTTTTCCCGTTGTGATCACAGATTTAAAGGTATCCAGATTGAACAGTTCCTGGATTTTCAGTGATGTTCCGCTTACTATGGAAGCATGTTTCAAGAGTATAGAATTTCCTGCAAGAAGAGCAGGTATTGCGGCTCTTGCTACCTGCCATAATGGAAAATTCCATGGCATTATTATTATGATAACCCCAAGGGGATCAAATCTGATGTATGATTTTTTTGCCTCTGTCGGCACATATTCATTTTCCAGAAATTTCTCACCGTTTTCAATATAATAATCAAAAAGCCAGAGTGTTTTCTTTACCTCTGCAAGGCTCTGGCTTATGGGTTTTCCCATTTCGGATGACATTAAATTTGCCAGGCTTTCCGCATTTTTTTCAAAATTCTTTCTTGATTCCTTAAGTCCGTCTATTCTATTATCTATGCTTTCCCTCCATTTTAGCTGGTTTTGTTTTAACATACTGATGGTTGACTTTACTTCCTCCAGATCTATTATGTTATATTTCCCCAGTTCTTTTTCTGTAAATGGGTTGAATGTTGTGATTTCCATATATAAAAATAGATGACGATTACTTTACCTTTTTGGTATGTATTATCAATAGTCGTTTCCTCCCTATCTTTGATATTTTTTTATTTTTCAATAGACCACTGCAAAAATAATTATAAAGGGGTTTGATTACAATGCTATGATAGGAGCAATTCTTGCAGGTGGATACGGCAAACGTTTGAAACCAATAACAGACCATATTCCTAAGGCACTGGTGGAAATTACGGACAATTATACAATAATGGACCGGCAGCTTTTTGATTTTAAAAACATAGGAATCAGGGATGTTTACATCCTTTCAGGATATCTCAGTGAGGTAATAGAAGAACGTTACAAAAATTACAGAGATATGAATATCCATTACCTGAGGGAAGAAAAACCCATGGGAACTCTGTTTTCCCTTTCTAACCTTATGAAAAATATAGATGATGATGCCATAGTCAGGAATGGTGATACTGTAACGGATATAAATTTCAAAAACTTCGTTGATTTCTCCACTTCCAGAAATTACGATATGGTAATGTTTGTAACGAAAATGCAGAGCCCCTACGGAATTGTTGAGTTTTCAGGCGATAAGGTAGACAATTTCAGGGAAAAGCCACAGCTGGATCATTATATAAATGCAGGAATGTACTATATAAAAAAATCTGCATTTAATGCCTTTTTCAGGAAGTATATGGAAAAAGACATTGAAAAAAGTGTGTTCCCCTATCTTGTAAACAATAACCGCATGGGTGTATACTGTGAGGATGCCCTGTGGCTTGGCATTGACAGCGAAAAGGATTTAAAAACTATCAAGGAAATGTATAATGGCAGGAAGGATACATCCTATGGATACTCAAAAATATTATATGAAGATAATGGTAAAATTATTAAGGAACATTATATCAGGGCAGGGGAAAAAGTGGAAATTCCCCCGGGCAGGATATTGAAGATAGATTCCGGAGTAGGCTATATTGATGATAATACAGCTAAAAAATATGTCCCTGGACAGGTAATAAAATTAGAAAAGAAAATAACAGTATTAGCCCATGAAAATTCGATCATAGAGGAAATATTTATATAAAACAATATGGAAAAATAACGTTATAATATTTAAATTAAATTCATAATATTTAATAACAAGTGATTAATAGTAAATGCATGACAGTGAGCAGAGATGAGTTATTAAAAGCCATTGAAAATATATATGGCAAGAAGGGCATGTCTGAGAAGGATTCCGAAGATCTCTGCGACTTTATTCTTTCATTTTTCGGATATGAGGATTATATAATAGATAATGTTCTTACTGCCGCTGAGAGGGATGTTTTTTACAACCTTGAAGAATATGGTATAGTTACAACATTCAGGGAAGAAATTAACATAGTTCACGGAAAGTCCTGGCGCATAAACCAATGGTATCTGGACAAAGCGAAAATAGGCAAATTAGCCAGAGAAGATAAGAAGGAAGATGAGGAAAAAAATATATACGATTCAATATTTAAAAACATGTAAATGGCGTCATATTATACTTGTTTTTAAAGTTAATAGATAAACCAAATGTTTAAGTATAGTATTGACTATAAATATCTATGGTTCTTAAAAAGGATGATGGATATGAATATGTTGAAGTCAATTTCCAGATGCGGCATGAGAAATGCTGGACCGAAGTAACGGAGGAACTCCATGTCAATATACACACAGTTAGTAGCAATGTTTACAGGGACAAAAATTACATATCCGGCACCATTGAGGTGAAGGCTGAATCAGAAAAAGAATTCAAAAAATTTATTGGACTATTCAAGAGATCCCGTGCAATAAATGAAGTAGCGATGATATCCTCAAATATATATAGAAGGAATCTTTATGAGGTTTCTTTCAGGGAACAATATAATAATATGATATCCGCCATCCTATACGAAAATAATGCTATCTACCATAACGATCTCATATCTGATAATTTCGAATATATAATGGCTATAGTCCCTGTGGAAACTGTAAAAAGTCTTAAATCAGACCTTTCCGAACTGGGGGAAATACCTTATTTTCATATGAAAACCGATATGCAAACAGGGCGGATAGATAGTGTGTTCAATTTGACAGACCAAGAGGCATTTACAGTTTATATGGCTTATCAGAACGGATATTTCAATATCCCACGACAGAATTATCTTAATGAACTTTCAGTAATAACAGGACTTTCAAAATCAGCCCTGGAAGAATATATGAGAAAGGCTACCAGCAAGATTATGAATGAATGGACAGAAAAAAATAGATACTTTTTGATGAGAAAATTTGGAAAATAGGTGATGATAATGGATTTCAAAAACAAGAATGCTATAGTTACTGGAGGATCCAGAGGCATAGGGAACGGCATTGCAAAGGCACTTGCTGACAGGGGAGCAAACGTTATGATAACATATGGGAGCAATGACCACGCTGCCGATGAAACAGTAGACTACATCAGGAAGAAAGGGGTAAGAGGTGAGAGATACAAAATAGATCAGTCAGATATGGAAAAAATAGGAGGATTAATGAATTTCGTTAAGGAGAAATTCAAAACTGTGGATATACTGATTAACAATGCCGGGATTTGCCCATTTATGGATTTTTTCAACATAGACCAGAATTTATTTGATAAGGTCTGGAAAGTCAATGTGGAAAGCCATTTCTTTATAACTCAGAAGGTATCCGAAATAATGATTAAGAATCATACTAAAGGGAAAATCTTGTTCATCAGCTCAATCAGCGCAATAGTTGGAGGAAAATACCAGGCACATTACACTACGACAAAATCTGCCATGAATGGATTGATGCATTCACTTGCCATAATCCTTGGAGAACATGGGATAATGGTTAACTCGCTGGAACCGGGCACTATACTTACAGACATAAACACAGAGGATCTTTCTAATAAAGAAAAGAGAGAATATATGGAAAATAGAATACCACTGGGGAGATTAGGAGAACCTGCAGATATAGCCACACCCGCACTATTCCTTGTATCTGATGAAAACACTTATGTGAATGGTGCTGAACTTCTGGTTGACGGCGGAATGCTTGTACACCTTCAGTGATTCTATTATCAACATAATTTTTGTAATATTAACAAAGTATAATGTTCTGTTCATTGAATAATACCAGATTAGTTATGAACACAATACCATTATTTAAATAGATTATAATTATGATAAATGTGTGATATGTTTGACTGTTGAGGGAAAATATAAACTGTTTGTTGAAAAATCAAAACGTTTTTTTGAAGATGCTGTTAATAATTACGAAAAACAATATTACGATCTTTCAATGTTTTCCCTGCACCAGAGCTTGGAATTACTCTTAAGGGCATTATTAATAAAAAACGCTAGGGAATTCCCACATAGCCATAATCTTAAAAATCTAATGGAGACTTTATCAGAAATGAAAAATAGTGAATGTACGACCATAATCAAAAGTTATCTAAAAAAATACGGGTTAGAATTATCAATAATAACTGATGGATATGTAACATCCAGGTATCTTGAATCAAGTTATGATGGTAGCGACATACAAAAATTAATAAATGTTGTTAAAGAGATGAAAGAAGGTATGCAAGATGTTTGTTGACTTATATAGGAAAAAAAGAAAATATTCGATAACATGGATTATTACATTAATAAATTGGTAAATCAAATAAAGATTGGAGACCAAAATTCAGAAATCTATTTGTTCGGCTCCGTATTATCTGGAAATCACTAACTTACGAACAAGAAAGCTCCGACCTTTAGTGAGAAGATGAATTGCGAAATATATATATGGCTTCATGAAATATGAAATTAGAAGTAAATCCACTGGATAAGTCCTGAAAAATGGCATGATGGCGATTGCTTCTATGAAATCCTCCATAGGAGGTTGGGAACGCCTCTGTGTTCCGACCAGACATGATATAGATAAAGGCGTATCCCAATTGTATGTAGACAGGGATGCATGCAAAGGGAGCACTGATACCCCTAAAAAGGCAACACTGTAATCGGCAGAGACCTTAAGACTTAGTAATAAGTTCTTGCAAAACCGTCCAGACCGTGAGGAATGAAGGCGAAAGGGAAGTAAAAGTGAGAACCTCCGATGCTTTAGCTGAGGAGAGTATGTCAGAATATGTCAAGCGATATAGATATTTTGATAATTGCTGATGAAAAGCAAAAGATAATGAAATTGTTATGGGATAATAACTATGATGAACCTTTTGAATTCCACATAAAATATAGGGATGAAGCAAAATAATACTACCATAAATAGAGCCTTTTCCGGGAACTCTTGATAGAGTATATCAATTAATGTAATTTTTGAATAGAAATAAATCTAATGTTTTTCATAAAGTGTTGGGAAATTGTATATAGATAAAATAGTGTACTACATTTATTCATTCAACGGTATCATTGGACGTTTCTTCCAGTGACTTTCTCTCAGTCCTAACATATTCCGGCTTGAATATGTACAATAATGCTACTACTATAAATGCCAGAATAAAGAATGTCCCTGCTATATAACCTATATACTCAATTCCAAATACGACTATCATTGGCGTGAACAGCCCAAATATTCCGGCCTCGAATCTCATGGTAAACCAGACGAATCCTTGCCCAGAATTTCTCAGGCTTGTGGGAAAATGCTCCAGTGACAGAAGTCTTGTTGTTGTCCATATCCCCAGACCTTGTCCGATCCCAAATAACAGAAATGAAGCAAGAAGAATATACACATTCTTCAGGAATGGGGGGTATACAAGCAGGAAAAATGATATGGCTGCCATGGCAGCACTTGTCAGGTAAAGTGGAACCCGGCCAACCCTGTCTGAAAGGTAATAGAATATGACCAGCCCTGGAACTATGGCGCTTGCAAAGTAAATGGCCTCAAATGCATATGTGTCCCTGAGGCTCACAATATGGAGGGAACTGAATATATATGGGAAGAATTCACCATAGGTTGATGCAGGTATCCCCCACATTAGGTAAAGGAACCAGGCAAGAAGCATATACCAGCCATATTTTTTGAATAATTCCTTATATTTGTCGATACTAAATTTTTTATTCTCCTCGTCCTTAATATTTATGTGAAGCAGTTTAGCCGATTTCTCCAGATCAGTTTTATTTCCACGCATCATATCGTACCTGGGCGATTCTGTTAGATCTCTCCGAAGTACCCAGCTTATAAAGGCAAGAAGTCCCAGCATAATCCATATAACCCTGAAAAGCACCATTCCTGTATTATATAGAGCAATTGCGATGCCAAGTTCGACAAGGACTCCTACGTACCACATTATTGTTGTAATACTCATTAGCCTGCCACGATAGTTTTTTGGAGAAAATTCCGTTATTAGACTCCAGGATGTAGGAACATCGGCTCCAACTGCCATGCCAACAAGTGCATAAAATATCATTGCCCAGACTATATTAAAAATACGGAAGGGAAAAATTCCAGTTATTGCTAGTAATATTGCGGATACTCCATATATTATCATGTCTAACTGGTAAATGAATTTTCTGCCAAATTTATCCCCAAGCCTGCCGAACCCAAGGGCTCCGAAGGCTGCACCAAGAAGTGTGATCAATGCAGGAAGACCGTCCTCAAAAGTTGTAAAATTTAACAAAGTTCCAATTGCCAACAATGTTATACCAGTACCGGCCAGCATACCGGCATCCAAAAAATCACCTAAGGAGGCGATAAAAGTCCATTTAAAATGAGTACTCGAAAGGGCAGCATCGTCATAAGTTTTACTCTCCACCATCAATTCACCTGACAATATATTTGTACTATTGTATATATATTAGATTCCAAACTATTCCATAGAACATTTACTAAACATATGTAAATGTTAATATATTTATTCCTAAAATTCCAACTCACTGATACTGGGATCGTATGCCGAAAGTACATTTTCATATGGTTTTAACATATCATATGCTCTATAGCACTCAAAAATATTTTCAGCTATGCCCATAGGTATAAAGTTGTCTATATTTCTACTCTTAAACGATGCGTCGGTAAAAACAATATCTCCACTGTCTGTATTTATTATAAATGCCAGTGATGCCCGATGATGGCATCCTACCCATAGGGCGCTGATTCCAGGTATTAGTTCGGTTTCTGTTTTGGCCTCAAAAAAATGTATTCTTCCCCTCGCATCAAATGTTAGGTATTTTAACACGTGTTCAGGGATGAACAAATTGCGATCGGAATTATGGTATCCCGGTATCACGATATCCTTTACCCAACCTTCTTTCAGTATATGGTATCGCGCATTTTTGAATTCATTAGCTCTACCGTTGGTATAGTCTTGAATGGGTGTAAATGATATGTTCCTGATATCTGCAGCATCGAAACCGTATTCAGATAGGAGGTGTATAGAGTCTATAGAGATAAATTTTGCACGTTCCCCCGCAAATTCAACCATTGCACTGTTACGTTCATCAATATTTTTTGGCATTCCTGTATTAATCAGAAAATTTGTTTCATCGTTATACGCAAGCAGCATATGGAAATGAAGAGTTTCCCATTTTCCCCAGCCAGACATTCTATACACTTCCGGTGCCGGAACCTCAGATTGCCCCACCTTAAAAATTTTGACCTTGAATACATTTTTTGCCATTTATACCAGATATGTTATTCGTTCTCATTAAATAAAATATTCCCCGGACATTTCCTAAAAATATTTTAATTCCTGCATCTTGCTTATAACCATATGAAAAAAATCACAGGCATCATTCCAGCAATTCCTACCATATTCAAAGAAAACGCAGAGATAGATTTTGATGGTTTAATAGAATGTATTAATTTTGCCGTTAAATCCGGAGCCAAAGATGTCTGTTTGGTTAAAGTTAAAGTTAAAACAGTTCCTGGATAAATTCAGCATTCCCTGAACATATCACTTCTGTTTTTATAGTTTATATTCTAGTCCGAATCCTGGCTTGTCACTCAATGTAAAGTACCCATTTTTGGGGAAGGGTGTACCCCCCATATGCTGTTCCATCCATTCTCTGTACTTTGTCAGGAATTCAGCCACAGGAGTAACACTTTCTGGTTCTGAACCGATTACATGAAGGTTATAGACATTGCCCGTATGGGGGACTACTATGGCACCGTATGTCTCGGCCAGTGCGGTTATTTTCTTCATGGGTGTTATTCCTCCAGTCCATACAGCATCTGGTTGGAGTATTCTTATTCCTGCATCTAGAAGCCTCTTGAAATCATAAATGTGGTAGTGGTGCTCACCTTCGGATATGGGAATTCCTGTTTTCCATGAAAGCATTTTCATTGCCTCAAAGTCGTCTGGCATCAGTGGTTCTTCAATCCAGGCTATATCGTATCTTTCAAGTTTTTTAACCATCTTCAATGCAAAATTATAGTTCCAGGACATCCATGCGTCCCCTGCCAGTTCAATATCATATCCCACCGCTTCCCGGATGGCCTTTACCAGTTCAATATTCTTTTCTATACCATTAATATCAGAGGGTCCTGAAATAAATCTCATTTTCATTGTTTTATAGCCCTGGGAAACATATTCCCTTGCTTCATCCTGCAAATCTTTGAAGTCTATTGGATGAAGATGCGAAGCATATGCTCTTATATGTTTTCTTGTTGCACCGCCCATTATTTTGTATGCCGGTACTCCAAGGTACTTAGAATATATGTCATACATCATAATATTTATAGCGCTGAGGGTATGCATCAATACCCCAGATCTGCCCAGAGGGAGCGATAATCTATAAAGCATATCCCATGCCCTGTTAATTTCTGAAATATCAAATCCCACCAACTTTCCAGAAAATTCTACAACGAAACCAGCCACATCGGACGTAGTGTTATAGAATGAACTATATTCTCCTGCCTTCATTTCCAGTGTGTATACTTCATTTATCATTGCGGCTTCAGTGGGAGATACTTCACCTAGCGCATCCTTATAATAATCCGTGGGTTTCACATATCTGTAAATAGGCTGGCTGACCTTTTCTCTGCCGATTATGTTAATGCTGTCTATTTTCATATAATCATATTTTTAAGCCTTAATGAGTATTAAATCTATATCCGGATATGTTCATAAGATACTTAGGGATGCTTAAATGCAATATTTCGGTTTCTTGGAAACATTATTATTTATCCAATTTCCCATTTTTTATCCCTTTACAGATGATTTTTATATCATTATAATATAATATTTTATGAAAGCCGCTATAATCACTGTGGGTAACGAGATACTGAGCGGGAGGACAGTTAATACAAACTTCTCGGACATAGGCAAAATATTGACATATTCTGGATATGAAGTAATAAGGGGCATTGTAGTGCCGGATAGACTGGAGGATATTGCCGGTGCCTTCAAGGAGGCATTTTCTATTGCAGATCTTATAGTCTCCTCAGGTGGGTTGGGCCCTACATATGACGATATGACACTGGAAGGATTTTCCATGGCTTTCAATCTAAAGATGGTTGAAAATAACGAAGCACTGGACATGATAGTGAAAAAGGTACATGAACTGACCCCTGAGAGAGAGAAAATGGCATTAATTCCGGAAAATTCAATACCACTTGAAAACAGTGCAGGTACAGCACCTGGTATATATATTGAAATGTCAGGAAAGGTATTCATAATTCTTCCAGGGGTTCCAAGAGAAGTTGAAGCAATATTAAAAGAAGTAAGGGATAAAATAAGAATAAAAGGTTTCCACTATGTTGATAAATCTATGAACCTTTATAATGTAAAGGAGAGCTTAATAGCCCCATTAATAAGAAAATTAATGAAAGAGTATGGTAATAAGGTGTACATAAAAACCCATCCAAAAATTGACGAGAATGGAAAGCCATGGGTTGAGATTGAAGTTTCTGCATCTGGCACAGATACTGATGAATTAGAAAGTTTCGTGTCCCATATTCTGGAAATAATAAAAACAGATGTTGAAAAACATAATTATGCATAAATTTTTTTATGTTAACTCCTGATTGAGTGTTTTACCTTTCCGATAACTTAATTTGTAGAAATATTATTAACCGCTATGAACAAGGATTTAGCCAGAAAGCTTATCGCCATAGTGGCATCAAAGAAGGCGGATGGTTACAGCAAATCTGATTTTACAAACATTCTTTCCTTTAAAAGGTCACTGCTACCGCCGGATAATATAGACCGATTCATAAGTGTGTCTCTGGAGGACAAGCTCATAGTTGAAAAAAACGGGAAATATGTGCCAAACTTTAGCACTGAGGGAGTTATAGTCCCACTGGATTTTTCAGTAAGTGTTGATGAACTATTCTCTGAAGCCACAGAAAAGCCACTCATTGATAGAATGCTGGAAGCTGCATCAGCATCAGGTAAAATGACTAAGAAAGAGGCAATAATAAGGGCAAAAGAGCTTCTATCCGGAATGCAGTTTATTGATTTTGAAACGGCTATGATCACGGTATTATCAGACAGTGGCATAGATGTTTCACCCTTTGTTTCGGAGAAGGAAAACAGCTTCTGAAAAATTCAATATATTATATGAAATGCATCAGATACAGATGAGGATACCTTTATTCCTGTATCAGAGAACTGTGCCCTGCCACATATTATTCCATGATCACGGAGTTTTTCCATGCTTGATTCCATGGATTTGGTATCCTGCACTGTTATTCTGGCATAATCAGCAATGTCCGCGAAGTAAAGTGAAAGATCGTTGGCTTTTATTCTTTCCATGGTTTCAAGGAAGTGTTTATCAGGGTTTTCAATATAGTCAAGCCTTTCAGCTATTTCTGAATTAAGATTGCCCAGCCATAGAGGGCCCTCCATAGAATTCCTGTATTCCGGGGAAAGCCCGGAATGCCTGTCAAAAGTTCCTATGTGTTCAAGCTGTGCATCCGCTTTGTGTGAGGATGATACTATCTGGAATATTATCCTGTAATAGTGTGAATGCCACAGTGATATAATGGGTATTGCAGCTTTGTCCATGGCTGCAGCTCTCTTTACAATTTCTCCGATTAGGAGCCTTATTCCTGATTCGTGCCGGTAAACATCGTTTATGATAAATGCTCCGTAACGCCTGAAAGTTTTTATGGGCATGGAACCGGTCAACGCTGTGAGATCCGTTGCTGTAACACCTATGTAGCCCCGGTTCCGTATATTTATCATTGCGTCATCAATATATGGCAATACCGATCCATACGGATCTATATCTATATAATCGAAAAGATAATCATTTAATATTGCCTGGAACGTTTTATTGTATGTTTCAATGTTAGAATTGTTCAGTTCCCTGTTCATATTAATATATTCATATGATTTTTTGTTGATTTCCGATATAACTGTCTTTATACCTGCTTCCCTGTTTATCCTAAGTCCTCTTATGCCTGTACCGCCAAATGCATCCAGGGCTATCCTTGGCTTTGCTGTTTTGAGGAATGATATGGTAACATCCCGGTTAAGTTTCTGATCCATATTATAGAAACCTGCGGTTTTTGTTCCGGGTCCCTTGATGGAAAAGTTTTCCGTGGCAATAAATTCTATGGACCCTTCGGTAATTGTCTTAAATTGATTCTTCTTCTCCATTCAATACCTTTAAAATTTTAAACGGGAGTATGTTCTTGTTTATTGGAGTTATATCGAAAACTCTCACACTTTCATATCCACGGAATTCCTGAAGAACAGGATTTCTTGATTTTTTATGGAGTGTGACAATTATGGATTTGTCGGATTTCATTGTTTCCTCTATTTCATTCTTTATCTGTTTTGTTGTATTTTCAATTTTGCCAAGTTCGTCTATTATTATCACATCTGCTTCCTCCCTTGATTTCTGGAGACTTGGCACCAGTAATTCCTCCAGTGACTTAGTATCAACCCCCAGTTTGTCTACTTTTACCCTTGAAATAAGATCAATTCTGGCAAATTCCACTCTCTTTTTGGTAACTATATCTGTGATATAATAGGCTATTACCTTCCCATGTTCAATCTTTTCCGTTACAATTGTTCCCTCTATAACTTTTCCGTTGTTTCGAAGCATTTCCATAATTTTATTCAGTGCCTCGGTTTTTATTGAACCGATTGGCCCGGTTATCCCTACTTTTATTGCCATTGTTATTCCTCCAAATACATCAGCGGGTAATCCAGATCCTGCATGTACTGCATCCTGGCATTTACCTCCTGATCCTTATATTTTATGGTTAGCCTTACATCCAGCATATCCCCCGAAAGAGACATATACCGGAATGATGTGTTACCGTGCCCGTCAATGTTGATACTTACCGAAACGCTTTTAACAAATGGCTGTAACATTACGCTTTTTTCTATTGTCCTTTCTATGTCTTCCCTGTTGCTTTCATTTATGGGCACGCCCGTATACTGATGAAAGATTGCCCCCAGTTTTATGCCTGACTCGAATATCGCCCTTTCCCTATCTGTGCAATGAAAATATTTGCGGGCTGGGTCTATCATTATTTAGTGTATTGCATATAATTAATTAAAGATTGTTTTTTTATTGGCGTGGTTTTTTAAATGTTACTATAAGTACATAAGGGCTATTTAGATGCATTTATATGCATGATTATGATAACTTTATCAGCAAACCATCTAGATAGGTGAACCACTCTAATGTGGATCTACAGTCAGGCAAGACTGGACAGGACATGAGGTTCCCTGTCATAAACATGCACAACATAGGAGATCAATAACTATAAAAGGAGAAGAAAAGAAGATGGATATAAGCACGAAGAAGGTCGAACTGGTAAAATACGGCGAGGGATTGAGGTGAAATATATGAATGTTTACAAAAATCTCATGGAAACCCTGAAATATAAAAGGGTACACATGACATTAATTGATCCAGCTGCTCAAATTCCGGATAGGGCTGTAGAACTTGCTGAAAAGGCGGATAAAGCTGGTACAGATTTTTTTCTCATTGGGGGATCAACTGATATAGACTCCCGTTTAATGGATAAGACCATAAGCAGAATAAAGGAGAAGACAGATAAGCAGGTAATTATATTCCCCGGTTCAAGAAGCATGATAAGCCGTTATGCTGATGCAATTTATTACATGATGCTTATGAATTCGACAAACATAGACTATATAGTTGGCCATCAGATTGGTTCAGCCGGTATTCTTAAAATGCTAGGCATAGAGACAATCCCCATGGGCTATCTCATTTTCGAACCGGGAATGACGGTTGGCAGAGTTGGCAATGCAAGACTGATAGGGAGAGAAGATGAAAATACAGCACTTTCTTATGCCTTCGCAGCTGAATTTTTTGGATTCAAACTACTGTATCTGGAAGCGGGATCAGGAGCACCTGAACCTGTGGGCGGTAATGTTATAAGAAGAATAAAGGAATCAGTGAAATTACCGGTTATAGTTGGTGGTGGTATACGGGATTATGCAAAGGCAAGGTCTGTTATAGAGGCAGGAGCTGATATAATAGTTACAGGCACGGTAATAGAAAAGCATGAAAACCCATATATAGCTCTGAAGGACATAATAAACGCTATTTAAACATTATATCTTCACAAATTTCTGTTAATCGCCTAAATTATATTAGGAAAGAGAAAATATAGAAGAATGGAAGATAACAGCCTCAGCGACCCGCTTTATTTTCTTTACGCAATTCAGAGAAGCCCCTATGGTTTCAATCTTAAATGGAAGCATATAAAGCCTCTTATATCCTATATGTTTGGAGATGAAATTTTTGAGAAGCTTAAGGATGGGAGAGTAATAGGCACATATGCAGATGACAACATACTTGAAATAATCAATATTCCCAATATAAGGTATAATATATCCGATTCAGAAAAAGAAATTCTATTCCATAAATTTATAGATTACGTATCAGGACACAGCCTCATAATTGGCCTTATGAAAATTATGTACCTTGACAGAAAATTTGCCCAGTTCCTTATGGACTTATTAAATCAAAATCCCCAGAAAACATCCGATGATTTTACCAATTCTTCGGCATTTCCAATAGTGAATTTACCAGATTTTTATTATTCAAATTCATTTGCTGATTACTGCAAACCATATATAGAAAGCTTTACGCTTGACATGAAAAATCTTATAAAATACCTTGGGAGGGAATGGTTCATAAAACTGTCATTATTCTTAGAGATGGGTCATTTAACAATAACAGCTTTTCGAAATCCATAGAAAATAATGGATATGAATCCATATCAGGAGTAAAGGAATTAATAGAAAATGATTATCTTTCCCAGATCATAGTAAATCTTGATTCCTTCCTCAATGACAGGACTGTTAACAGAGCACTCATGACATATGCATCAAGGTCTGTGAGGGAACGTGGCATAAAAAGATTCTACGACTGGCTCTCAATAGCAAACGATATCATGGTGGGTTTAGAATTCGTTATTGGAAGTATATTCTTCCTGCCCAGCGAGTCAAAATATTCAACTCTGGGGGTTTATCTGTTCATAATAGGCAGTACACAGCTACTGATAAGGCCAATGATAAATATAGCAAGAAGAATTCATATATTTATCCTCCATAAAAACGCATAAAATTATTTCTTCCTGAGAACTCTTAATCTCTCTATTGTCTGAGATATTTCATCGGGTTTCATTTCATTTATATTTTTTCCTGAAAATAATGAAATTGCCGATCTAGTCAGCATTATTGTTTCTATTCCCGTAGCTATGGCCGCAACTATAAGCACCGTGAAACCTATGATGAATATGTGAATATGATGCGTGCCATAACCCGTATTTAATGTGAAATAAGTGAATGCAAAGAATGCTAAAATAAAAACTAAGGAGAGAGTGAATGTAATTAGCCTTATTCTGAAGAGCCTGATCGCCTCTTTTCTGTCGAGCTGAGCCATAACGAGTTAAAACAATGACAAATATTAAATTTTGCATTATCAAAGTTATTGAATGGATTTATATAAATAGATTAAACAGAGCCAAAAACGTAGGGTAAATACATACTAAGGCAGGTGGATTAAACCACATTATGAATACGGTATTCCATAATCATTACCATAATGGAGCTATAGTTAAAATCATTATACATGAATAGATAAATTTAATTTATTAATTAAAATACGTCTCCATGAAGGTTAAGGTTCAGATCAGATATTTGCCTAATGTTGAGGATCCAGAAGCGTTGAGTATAAAAAGAAACCTGGAACTGATTGGATATGAAGGGATAAAAAATATTTATTCATATAAAATTTATGAGTTCGAGACGTCACTTGACAGGGAAGACAGTATCAAAGAAATAAGGGAAATAACTGAGAAACTTCTGACAAATCCCGTTATACAGGAATATAAAATAGAAGATTTAAGTGAATAATTATGTATAATATAATTGAGGGCACAAATGAAGAACTTACTAAAATAGCATCAGGCCTGGGGTTGACATATGATGAGATAGTAATGCTCAGGAACTATTTCCGGGGGCTTGGCAGAAATCCAACTGACATTGAAATACAGGCTATCGCCCAGGGATGGAGCGAACATTCCTGCTATAAATCATCCAAACTTTACCTGAAAAAATATTTTTCTGGGCTTAAGAGCGATTATACAATACTCACAATGGAGGATGATGCAGGTGTCATATCATTTGACAGCAACTATGCATATGTAGTGAAAATGGAAAGCCATAACCATCCCAGTGCTGTTGAACCATATGGTGGTGCCGCAACTGGAGTTGGAGGGATTATCAGAGATGTTCTTTGCATGGGTGCACAGCCGGTGGCACTGGTTGATTCCCTATATTTTGGAGATCCAGATAATGAAAAGGGCAATTTAACCGAACGGTTTATAATAAACAGGGTAGTTGGAGGAATTAGAGACTACGGAAACCGTGTCGGCATACCCACAGTTGCTGGCTCAGTGAATTTTAACCCCATATACAATGGCATGCCTCTGGTAAATGCGGGGTGCATAGGCATTGTAAGGAAAGACCATGTGGTCAGGAGCAGGATAAGCAAGGAAGGAGACCTGCTTATTGTATGTGGTGGCAGGACCGGAAGGGATGGAATACATGGCGTAAATTTCGCCTCTAAGATTCTCAAGGCAGATAATGAAGAAAACAGAAATGCTGTACAGCTGGGCAATCCCATTATAAAGGAGCCACTCATACATGCCATACTTGAGGCAAATGAAGCCGGAATAATAGACGGAATGAAAGACCTTGGTGGCGGAGGGCTCTCAAGCGCAGTGAGCGAAATGCTTTTTGCCGGTGACATGTCAGGAATTATAAACCTTGACCGGGTGCTTTTGAAGGATAGTAATATGGAACCCTGGGAAATATGGGTCAGTGAATCACAGGAAAGGATGTTTCTGGCAATTGATCCGTCAAACCTTGAAAAAATAAAGAAAATTTTTGGAAAATGGGGTATAGAATATTCTGTCATAGGTGAAACCCTGAAGAGCCCCAATCTCATAATTCAACACAATGGAGAAAAAATACTTGATATGGATCTGTCATTCCTTACAGGAGGTCCTGTATATGCAAGGAGCTACAGGAAGCCTGAAAAAGTGGAAAAAACAGTATTAGACCGTGAGCCGGAGAACTACAGAAATTTTATTCTGGAATTCCTGTCCAACCCGAATATATGCTCAAGATTCAATATAGTAAGGCAGTATGACTTCACAGTGAGGGGGGATACCATTGTAAAGCCATTTGCCGGCATGCCTAACCATGAGACACACTCGGATGCAACAATCATAAAACCTGTGGAAGAATCCTACCAGGGTCTGTGCCTTACTTCTGGATCAATTCCGGAAATGGTAGGAATAGACCCATACTGGGGAACAATGCATGTTCTGTCTGAGGGGTACCGGAATATACTTAGTTCTGGGGGCACACCACATTCAGTAGTGGATGCACTGAATTTTGGAAATCCGGCAAACCCTGAGACAATGTACAGATTTATTGAATCCATTCATGCCATATCAGATTTCTGCCGGGCAACCGGGCTGCCACTCGTATCCGGAAACGTTAGTTTTTACAATGAAACAGAGTGGGAAATACTGCCCACCCCAAATATGCTCCTTATTGGAAAAATAGAGGATATTAGAAAGGCAAAGACTGTTGAGGCAAAGCATAGCCGTAATCCAGTCTATCTTGCTGGAACAATATTACCGGATCTGGCTGGTAGCCAGTATTCGTCTGCAATGCATACCAGACACAGTATATTGCCCCATATGGATATAAATGAGCTTATTGCCCTCAAGGATGATATAGATTCTTCAAAGGATTATATTGAATCCATGCACGATATCTCAACTGGCGGGCTTCTAATGTCCATTCTTGAGATGTCCTTCGGAAGCCACTACGGCATAGAGGCTGATATATCAAGCATTCCGGGAAGAACTAATGAAAAACTCTTCTCAGAACTGGGAAATGGCATACTGATAGAGGTAAGGAAGTCTGATGAGGAGAAATTCCGTAAATCCTTTAGCAGGTCTAAGTTGGAAAAAATAGGAGTTACCATTGAAGGAGAGGTAAGAATTATGGAAAACGGAAGGTATATATTATCTGAGAAAAGCAATAAACTACGTTCTGTATGGGAAAAAGGCCTTGATTCCTATATTTAGCCACATAAATTTATAATAATAGATACTAATATAGCTTTATGTCCGATTATATACACGAATTAAGATTCATGGAGGATAAGAATTTAACCCTGGAAGTTAGTTACAGGCTCAACTATGAGGATAAGGCATGTGGGTCTATACGTGTGTTTTCAGGGCAAATAGATCCAGAAAAGGACAATTATGAACTCTATATGGAAATTATTGAGTGCGGTCTTACAGCTGAAGAGGTTAATCAACGTGTAAAGAAAATGGAGGATGAAATCAATCAGGGAACACTGGATCTTTCACTTTGACAATAATTATATAATGATTTTAAATGCAAATAAATGGCAGGCAAGAAAGTAATTGTGGGAATAATACTCATGGTAATAGGAACTTCGCTTGCTATAGGGGGAGTTCTCACAATTACCGGAGAGCCATCGGGAAATACTGTAGATAAGTATTCAGGTGATATTTATACATCGCCTAGCTTCAATTTTTCAAACAATATGGTGCTTATAATGGTATCCTCTAACAATTCCTCTGCCGGCCTCGTCAGCTGTACAGAGTTCACGGAACATGCGTCCGGGTTTAATACCTCCAATATAGGGAATTATACTGTAACGCCAGAAAAATACGTTGATGGGGAACCATATTATGCAAATTTAAATGGCACGTATAAATATGTAATCATTACAGGCCATAAACCAACCATGGACTATAATTTTATTAAAGAATCAGAATTTCTAAGGGTTACCGATGCAAGCTATATTGCTGCCTTAGGTGCACTTCTTACAGGTTCTGGAATAATACTGACTATGGTTACCATACTTTTCAGGAAGATAAATTCCCATAAATAAATGGATTTTTTATTATTATGGATCTGATACCGCTCCGGTTATGTAACAAAAAAAACTTTAAACTAAATGTAATAGGCTTATATGATCGTTTCACCACTGGATTACCGATATGGCAGGGAAGATGTAAAAAACATATTTTCAGAAGAAACAAGATTACATATCATGCTCAATGTTGAAAGTGCAATAGCCCAGGCAGAGTCATATTACGGCATTATACCTGAAGAAGCTTATATGGACATAAAAAGGGTTGTTGACAATAATGAAGTAAAGATAAGCAGGGTAAAGGAAATAGAATCATCCATCAACCATGATGTTATGTCAATAGTAGAGGCACTTACAGAAAAATGCACAACTGGAAAAAATTATGTGCATTTTGGTGTAACATCAAACGATATAAACGATTCCGCATCGGCAGTCCAGATTAAGCGTGCTCTCAGTATAGTAACTTCTGATCTTGTAGGGTTGAGCAAGGCACTCATCAATGTTATAAGAGAAAATGAGGATACAATAATGGTGGGCAGGACACACGGCCAGCATGCATCCCCAATAACCCTCGGACTGAAGTTTTCTGTGTATCTTTCAGAGATAAACAGGCACCTTGAAAGAATTCAGGAGGGAAAGAAAAGGATGATAGCCGGAAAAATACTGGGACCTGTAGGAACAGGTGCAGCACTTGGAATGAATGCACTGAAAATACAGGAAAAAACATGTGAAATACTGGGGATAACACATGAAACGGCATCAACCCAGATAGTTGGGAGGGACAGGTATATAGAATACCTCTCAATAATAAACAATATATCGGTATCCATAGAAAAATTTGCAACTGAGGTAAGGAATCTCCAACGCCCGGAAATATATGAATTGTCAGAATATTTCGATATGGACAGGCAGGTCGGATCAAGCTCTATGCCATCAAAGAGGAATCCCATAGTGTCTGAAAATATCGTCAGTCTGGCACGACTGATAAGGTCTTTCATAATACCTGAGTATGAAGCTGGTGTGCAGTGGCATGAAAGAGACCTTACAAACAGTGCACTGGAAAGATTTACCATACCATATGTATCTATACTTGCCGACGATATTATAACAAAAATGACCGGTGTTATTAGTCATCTGTTTATCAACAGTGAGGAAATGAAAAAAAGGGCATACGGTGATCAGTTCATTATGTCAGAAAGTGTTACAACAGCATTAACAAGAAATGGCATGCCAAGACAGGATTCACACGAATTCGTCAGAGAAGCATCTATGTATGCATACGAAAATAAAATAACGTTCAGGGAATCACTGTTACATAAGGGCATACTTAACTTCATTTCTGGGAAAATCCTCGATGAAGCAATGGAACCAAAAAACTTTCTTGGTGTCTCAAAGGAAATTTGTGAAAATTCAATACGGAATTCCGAGAACCTTGAAAAATATCTAGCAGGTGAAATATATGATTGAAAATTTCGAGGAAACAAAAAGATACAAATTAATATTAAACGAAATCAACGGTGAGGAAAAATCCATTACCGGTATACAGAAATCACTTGAAGAGAAGGGAATAAGTATGCACAGGCTGGTACTTACAGGCTATCTGAATGCCATGGTTGAGCTAGGAATATTGCGGGAAAGGGAGATAAAACCTGCAAGAATATTTTCCTTCGCGGCCAATAGCAAACATGATATATACAGCATAGTAGGTTCAAGCATGAAGAGACTGGACGAGGAAAATGCCGGGTATAATTCATTATTAGTACTCCACTTCCTGTTTGAGAGGCCTATTTTCACCAGAGAGCTGGAAAAGTGCAATGTAAGTATTCCAAGCAAAAATGTAAAATCCATAAATTCACAGTACAGAAGTGACTATATCAGAAAATTGGCGGAAATGGATATAAAAATACCTGCCACCAGCCTACTTATTGAACCAGTAGATGTGGATAAAATTCTTGTAACAAAACTTTTGAACTATATTTTTTCCAGTGAATATGACCTCAAAAAATACATGGTAGTAAATACAAACCAAAAAACACTTGATTGATAAAAGTTATATCTCTTAAATATATTATAAAAAGAAAGAGTATGACAATATATATGTACGTTCTTGCGTATAAAATGAATGGAAGATTTTGGGCACTTCCAGAGGAAGAAAAGGAAAAGATAAACAGCAATATTATCAGTTTCGTTGGTGAATTGAAACAAGATCTTATTAGCATAAAATATTACAAATCAATCAGGCATGACAATGATATTCTTTTCTGGTCAGCCTCAGAATCACCACTTATCCTGGAAAAACTGAAAGAAGGTATAAACTCTGCAATAGGAATTTACGGGAAAAGTGAATACAGTATGTTCTCACTCTATGAGCATTCTCCATATACAAATGCAAAAAATAGCCTGGAGGATACACTAAAAACAGAACCGAAAAAATATTTTGTTGCTTACCCGATGAGCAAAGACAGAGAATGGTACCTTATTAACTATGAAGAGCGGAGAAAGATACTTGCAGGGCATATAGGAACTGCAAGAAGTGACAAAGAAAGCCCGGGAATAGTTTCTTACACAACATACTCCTTTGGACTGGGAGATCAAGAATTTGTCGTACTTTATGAGCTTGATGACCTCGCTGCATGGTCACACGTCACAGAAAAATTACGTGAGGTAATGGCTAGAAAATGGATAATCAACGAATCGCCCATATTCGTTGGAATATACAACGGGGATAAACTGGTGGTTTAATATGCCCATAAAAAACTATTTCAGGGGATTAGATTATTTCAGTCAGCCTCTGGAGCTGGAAGATCTAACGCCAGACAAACTTCTGAACCTTAAGGATAAATATGCCCTGATCGATGTCAGAACAGGCTTTGAATACAGGCATGGCCATATAAAAGGTGCAGTACACTACAAACTGGGTGAAGAGGATATGATAGAAAAGAAATTTCCAAAGGAGGATCCCATAATTCTCATATGCAAAACAGGACACAGGAGCCGTGCAGCAGCAAACAGACTTGTAAGGCTCGGGTATAAAAAATTATATCACCTTGAAGGTGGCATGAACAGATGGAGAAAAGAAAAATTCCCTGAGGAAAAATAATTTATGCGAGTCCTAGCTGTTCCAGTTCATTCTTTTCCTTAGATTTCTTTTTCAAAATATATCTTGTTATATAACCGGCAATAGCATTTGCCGTTTTTTTGGTCACAGTTTTCTCTATGAAACTGTGTAAAATTTCCTTATTGTGATTGAAATCCTCATTGAAAAGATCCTTGTTATTATCAACTAATTCTTCTGCTATTCTTTTTATGTTAGACGGCCTTATACTTCCCATTGGCACATTATTTTATAAGCATATATAAATCATTTCATTTACGCAATGCCATTTAAGATAACATAGATTTGATGGAAAATATTAGATAAATTTCTGAAATACAATAAATGAGATCTGCCAATTATATGTCAGAGGTTAAAAACTTAAACCAATTTAATATAAAAAATAATTATTCTTTAGGAGGTACAACGGTTACAGGTATGTCAGAATGGGCAATAATCCCTGAGCTGACTGATCCCAGTATAAGTTTGCTGAATCCACGTAACTTCCTTGTTCCTGTGACTATTAAATCAACTCCTTTTTCCCTGGCGGTGGTCAATACTATTTTTGGTATGTCCTCACCGTTTGAACTTATCTTAATTAGTTCATATTTTGCATCCTCTGTGTCCAGAATCTTCTTAGCCTTTTCAAGGATTTGATTCGCTGTTTTATCCTGGCCTTCATATACAGATTGAGGAATATAGGAATCAAAACTTGCACTTATCCCAACTATGGTAGGTATCACATAAACAATATAATATTCTTCTGTGGTGCATTTCAATCCAAGAGCGTACTTAAGTGCTTCTCTGGCCCCTCCCGACCCATCATATGATACTAAAATTTTCATATAAAATAATATGGTAAGACTATTTAAAGTTATTTAATAATGATGTTGCATATATTGAAACAGTGAAATTATACCATGTTTAACCATAAATAAAGGCTTAACAATAAAATAGGTATTTATATTAAAAAATAATACCAAATATACATTTATATTTGAGGTGACATATTGAAACGAAGTTCAAGAGACTGGAAGAAAAAAGGAAACATGCGTTGGAAATGGAGAAAAAAGAAAATAAGAAGATTAAAGAGAGCAAGAAGGGCAAGCAAGCAGTAAACCATAGATTTTTCTATGGTGGCTTTCACATTGTATCAATGCCAGTTTTTAGAGTAAAGTCATATATTTTCGTTAAGGAAATGTTATAAAGTTTTTATATGGAACTGATATATTCTCATTATCCATGAAACCAAAAGTATCAACATCAAATTATACCGCACTTCTAAAATCAAATTTAGCCCAGGCCATCAAGGTTCTTTATAACACAAGAAAAACAACATATTATCCTGCAAATAGAGATTACCCCAAATTAAACGAGGCCCTTGAAATTTTTAAATCCAATATAAGTGACCTTGAAACTAAGGGTGCAATGATAACTATGAATTTTAATGGAAGTTTCATATACAAAAAACTTGATGCAGCCAGAAAGGACAGCCTTCTTAATTTCCTTGACTTTCTTCTTATAATTCCACCACCAAAATTTTCCATAAGGAAAATCAGAAAAAATGCTATAATAAATGAAATAACAGTACCGAGGCTTTCATCAATTCTAGACGCATTGCTACACTTTAAATTCCCCAGATACTGGATAGACAAACAGGATGAGTATGAATCTATTGCCATTGCCATCATGGAAATAATAGAGGAGAACGCGGAAAACATGGAGGTGGCGGAATCAATATGGAGACTAAATAATAATATACCTGAAAAAAATTATGAAGCTATAAATAATTATAAAAATAAAATAAAAGAATGGTTATCTATGGGATTAATCCTATGATCGACCCTTTTTAATTTCTGGCATCACCAGTTTTGGCATCCAGTTAACATGCTTGTATGATGCCACCGCAATTTCTTCAAGAGTTAGTCCCTTAGTTTCCGGTGTGAAGAATATGGTAAACACGAATGCAAGTCCCATTAAACCCAGCAGTACGAAGAAAAAGGATGATCTGCCTATTGTGCTGGTTATAAATGGAAACATGAAGGCAGAAAGAAATGCCGCTATCCTTGTTACGCCAGTGGCTCCACCCATTGATGATGCCCGTAGTTTTGTTGGGAGCAATTCTATAGCATAAAGCCCCATAGTATTTCCTGGTCCTAGATTACCTATTCCATAGTCAATTACAAATGCCACTATGCCGACTACTATTCCCACACTTGCAACTGCAGCTTGATGCAGCGAAAAACATGGCCATGCCTATTGCCATTCCACCAAAACCGATGGCCTGAAGTGGCCTTCTCCCTACCCGGTCATTAAGGAAAACTGACCCGAGAGCTCCTAGGAATCCCACAGGCATGTAGAATATAAATGAAAACATAAGGGAAGAACTTCCCGATATTCCAAGTGAAGTCAATATTATGGGTGAATAGAGTCCTATACCGTAGGCTGCAAGATCGTAGAGTATCCACTGGAACCACACTATTGCTGTACGTTTCCCATATTCGCCCTTGAATAGTGCTGTAAAGGAACCGGCGGCAAAATTTTCTTCCTTTTCCCTTTCGGCAATTATTGCCTTTATGTCGGCCTTGGTAATTCCTATCTTTTCCGATATTGTGTTCAAGTTTTTTTCAGAAATTTTTGATTTTCCTGGTTCCATTATGTTCCATCTCACTGACTCTGGCATTTTTGTTCTCAGGATTATTGTAACTACTGCAGGAATTGCACCAATTGCCAGTGTCCATCTCCACCCAGTTAAAGGATTTATTAGATAAAACACATAACCGATTAAGAATGCTACCCCAGCACCAACGCTCCAGAAAGTCCAGACCCAGCCATATCCAGCACCCCTCTTTTTGTTCGGGTACATTTCAGTGGTGTATACAGGGCTTAATGCATAATCCGCTCCTACTCCCCATCCCACGAAGAACCTGAATATTATCATTTCATAGATATTCGTAGATACTGCCGAAAGTATGGCAAAAACGGCAAAGAATATCAAATCGAATATATACAGATACCTTCTGCCAATATTATCAGCAAAATGCCCAAAAAGAACTGCACCAACAAATGCGCCAAGAAGTGCTGATCCTGTAACGAAAGATTCGGTAAATGCACTGTACTGGAATATTTTATAGGTAACCAGCACAAGGGTAAATACAGATATCACACTCAGATCGTAACCATCTAAAAAATAACCCATTGCAGACAGAGTTGTAATGACTGACCTGCCAGGAATTTTAACCTGATTTTCCGATTCATTAGCTGTCATCCAACATTTAGTTAATTGTATGATATAAATTCATCTATATATCACGTAACACCCACTTATTTCTATATATATCTGTCATGTTTTATTGAAAAACAATTAACCATGCCAGTCAACTGCTCCGAGCTAAAAAGTAATTAAAAATATTTGCACCCACCATCAATCCTTCACCATTCAGGGCTTAAAAAACCTTCTAAAAGGATAACAGATCAGCCCTAGTATAGAATGTTGGGAAAATCCATACGGGGACGAGATGAAAGGGAGAGTATGGGACTTCCCCCTTCTAATTTTATATTGCTTTAAAATATATGTTTTCTATTGAAGAATATATTCTATATAAGGAAAATTGTATAATTATGTGACCTGTAATAGGATTATATATATTGAGATCGCCATTTATGAGCCCAGAATAGACAGGGAGACTGGTGTATTGGAAATCACTGGAAAACGGAAACATAGACTATATAGTATAAAAGAGTTAATTTGAATTGGACTTATGACATCAATGTTTTTGCACAGTTCAGAGTTTTTAAGTATGAATTCAGATAGATAAAGAAACAGAGAATAATAGAGTTATATGACAGACCTGCGATCTCAGATGATCTGGGAATCAGATTTGAATTTCTTTCAGGAAGGATACTTTCCATAAAATCTGGGAGCTATATCAGCGGTGTTTATTGTGGCAAGTATTCACATTCCAGGCAGGCCATGCATACTGATATCAGGAAAGCACGATTTTTTCTTCTTGGAACAATAAATAGACAGCTAAACAGAATACTGTTTTATAGTATCCCCTTATTCATTACTATGGTAGCAAAGAAAATGAATCCAGAAAAGAAAGTGTATGGAACGTACAGCAACAGGGATTTCAATAAGCCAATACCGGAATTTGCATTTCAGGAGGAGGGGATGGCTGCCAGGGCCGCCTATGAGATGATACATGAGGAATTAAAGCTAGATGGTACACCGGAATTAAATCTTGCAACATTTGTTACAACATACATGGAACCAGAGGCAAAGAAGCTGTACATGGAAAATGCCCATAAAAATTTCATAGACAGTTTTGAATATCCGCAGATCAAAAAGGAAGAGACAAGAATTGTGAATATACTTTCAAGACTTTTTAATGCCCCGGAAAGCAGTAACTTTGCAGGAACATCCACCATTGGGTCCTCAGAATCTATCATGCTGGCACTACTTGCACACAAATGGAACTGGAAGTCAAAAATGCAGGCACAGAAAAAGGATATATCAAAGCCAAACATTGTATTCGGTGCTGATACCCATGTGGTATGGGACAAATTTGCCAGATATTTTGATGTTGAACCAAGGGTTATTCCTATTGATTCAACCACAATGGTGGTAAATCCCGAAAAACTTGTGAAAAATGTTGATGAGAATACAATAGCCGTAGGTGCTGTATTGGGAACAACGTTTACAGGTGCATTTAATGATGTAAAGAAAATAAATTCCCTGCTTGAGAAATTGAAATCAGAAAAGGGCCTGGATGTGCCCATACATGTAGATGCTGCCAGTGCAGGCTTTATAACACCTTTCATAGAACCAGACTTAGAGTGGGATTTCCGGCTCAGCCATGTGAAATCAATAAATGTTTCAGGGCATAAATTCGGGCTTGTATACCCGGGAATAGGCTGGCTCCTGTTTAAGGATAGTTCAGATTTGCCTGATGACCTTGTTTTCTATGTAAATTATCTGGGAAATGACATGCCAACATACACATTGAATTTTTCAAAAAGTGCAGCAAACATTGCACCACAGTACTATAATATTATCAGGCTCGGAAAATCTGGATACAGAAACATAGCTGATAATATGATGTCAAATGCCAGGTATCTTGCCGACAGGATAGCAGAGATACCAAATATGGAGGTTGTAAGCCGGGCTGACCATATACCGGTTGTCACATTCAAACAGAAGGAAAAAGGTAAGTATAGCCTCTTTGACCTTTCTGCGGCTGTAAGAAGTTTCGGATGGATAGTACCGGCCTATTCCCTGCCACATAATGCCCAGGATACTGTGCTCATGAGAGTTGTGGTGAGGGAAAGCTTTAGCAGGGACCTTGCAGACCTGTTCCTTGAAAACCTGAAGGAGGCTATGAATAATTTATCTGGAAGTAAGATAAAAGGTTCAGGTATATCAAGCCGCAAAGGACACGCCGTTTCCTGATCCTCTTATTTTTTTCTCCTTTTGGAAAGTTCGTTCATTATATCTGAAAGTTTTATTTGCTCAAATGAGAGGTATACAAGCAGATGGTAAAACAGGTCTGCAGTTTCATAAATAATCCGATCCCTACCCTGGGCAAGTATTGCCTCTACAGCTTCCTCACCTACCTTCTTCTTTATATTTTCTTCACCAGATTCGAAAAGTTCAGTTGTATATGAATTCTGCCTGGGGTTTTTCCTTGTTTTATCAATTAATGATTCCAGTTCCAGAAGAACTTCCATAGAATAGTCTATATCACTTCTCCCTGCAGGTTTCCCTAATTCTCTGAAGCAGCTTTTTGTTCCGAGGTGACATGCTGGGCCTTTCTGCCCTACCAGAAACAGAAGTGAATCACCATCGCAGTCTATCATGATATCCTTTATTTCCTGTATATTGCCACTTGCCTCCCCCTTCATCCTTATCCGCTGCTTGCTCCTCGAGTAATAGTGCATAAGTCCCGTTTCTATACTTTTCCTGTAGGCTTCTTCATTCATGTAGCCAAGAGTTAAAACTTCCATAGTTTCAAAATCCTGTACAACTACGGGCATAATGCCCTCAAATTTTAAATCATAACCTGACATTTATACCATTCTCCTTAAGATATGCCTTGATGTCATTTGCCGTATATTTTCCCTCATGGAATATTGACGCCGCAAGTGCTCCATCTGCTCCCGCCCGGAATGCTTTCATGAAATCCTCAGGAGAACCTGCGCCACCAGAGGCAATAACCGGTATGTTTACCATTCCTGTTATTTTTTCAATAAGTGCAGTATCAAAACCGTTCTTGGTACCGTCTGTGTTAATGGAAGTGACAAGGAGTTCCCCTGCACCAAGGCTTTCTGCTTTTTGTGCCCAGGTAACTGTATCCATTCCTGTGTTTACGGTACCTCCATGAGTGTATACATAGTATCCATCCTTAGTGCGGCCTGAATCTATGGCTATGACAGTATTGGCACTTCCTATCATATCTGATATTTTTTGAATTATTTCAGGATGTTCCACTGCATATGTATTTATGAATATACGATCAGCCCCATTCCTGATTATGCTTACCATATCATCTATATTTTTGAGCCCTCCGCCCACAGTAAAGGGTATGTATATCTCAGATGCAACTTTTCTAGCAAGGCTGGACAAGATGCTTCGATGTTCATTTGTTGCCCTTATGTCAAGAAAGACAAGTTCATCTATGCCCTCTGATTCATAACGTTTTGCCAGCAGGACAGGGTCACCTGAGTCATGGATGTTCTCAAATTTTATTCCCTTTACAACTCTCCCGCCTGCGATGTCCAGTGCACCTATTATTCTCTTTGCAAGCATTTTAATTCCTCCATACCTATATTTCCGTTGTATAGCGCTTTTCCTATTATGGCACCGTTAAATCCTATATTTTCAAGTTTCTTTAAATCCTCAATAGAGTTTACACCACCTGCGTAGATAAAGTAGCCATCGTCCCAGAATTTTTCAATGGTGCTTATATGACCGGTACCGTCACTATTTATTGAGGTAAAAATGAAACGGTTTGCAATACCCTGGACTTCCCCATAGAACTTTTTGTATGTGATTTTTGTTCCATTTGCCCATCCATTGTATTTTATGTAGCCATTATATGCATCTATACTGATTGTTATATTTTTATATTTTTCCGCAGCCTCTTCAAGAATCTTTCTGTCAAGGGATGCTGTTCCTAAAATAATGCTATCTACACCCATCTTATAACCTGAATCAATGGATTCCATTGTCCTGAATCCTCCGCCGACCTGCATAAATGATTTTACATTTTTTCTGATATTTTTAATAGCATTCCTGTTTGCGGTGTTTCCAGTGAATGCCCCGTTAAGGTCAACTATATGGAGATTCCCTGATATTTCTGAAAAATCTATGGCAAATTTCAGCGGGTCACCGAATGATTCTTTTCTTTTTATATCTCCATTTTCCAGGGATACTGCTTCTCCGTTGTATATATCAATTGCAGGGTATATATCTATCATTTTAATCCCCCGAAGTTCTTCAAAACACGTACTCCGTTCTCCCCGGATTTTTCTGGATGGAACTGGACACCGTAAATATTTCCTTCTCCTATCCCGGAGGCGAATGTATTTCCATACTCAGTTTCCATGATGGTAAATTCATTTTCTGGAACGTAATATGAATGCATAAAATAAAAGAATGAATTGTCCGGTATACCTTTCATGATTAATGATGCTACCTTTAATGATACAGTATTCCACCCCATGTGAGGAGTTTTAACACCTTTAAATTTCTTAACCCGCCCCTTAAGAATTCCTAAACCTTTTCCAGATCCCTCCTCACTGTCCTGGAAGAGCATTTCCAGACCAAGACAAATGCCCAGATAGGGAATTCCGGATTTAATCTTGTCCATTAGCACACCTTTTATAGGTTCTATAATATTTGAAACATACTGGAATGAGCCGACACCGGGGAAAAATTATTTTTTCTGCTTTTGCTATCTCATAGGGATTGCTGGTTATAGTTCCCCCAACAACTCTATTTATATTTGACAGGTTACCTGTATTTATGTCTATTATAGCTATCATAGCATCCCCTTTGTGCTTCTTGTATATTTTGATTCTTCCAGTGCAGTTCCAAGAGATGCTCCCAGTGCCTTAAAAACGTTTTCCGTTATATGGTGCGAATTTATACCACTGAACTTTATTATATGTAGTGTCATGGACATTGTCCTTGCAAGTGCCCACAGGAACTCATAGAGGAGATTCAGTTCAAAGCCTTCAGCATCACGGAACTCTACCTGGAAGTTGAAATATGCCCTTGAAATGTCCAGGGAAACCAGTATAAGTGATTCGTCCATGGGCATTGTTGCGCTTCCGAATCTTTTTATGGGCCTTCCACCAATGGAGGCAGACAGTTCCTGGCCTATTGTGATCCCCAGGTCCTCCCATAGGTGGTGCCTGAGATCAAAGGAACATTTTATCTGTACATTCCTGCCCATGTAGAAGAATAGTGTGCGCATCATATGATCCAGTATGGGATCTCCTGTTTCTATAATGGTATTTCCGGAATCGATATTTACCTCTATTTCTGTTTCCCGTGTATTCCTTATCATGACCTTACCTCCATGGATTTGTAATGAAGAGGCATTCCCTCTATTTTCGCAAGTTCCATTCCAAGTTCACGATCTTTCATAAAATCCTCCCTGGAGACGCTTGCAAAGGATGTTTTTTTCATAAATTCATCCACTGTAAGTGCTGAAGAAAATCTGGAAGTGCCACCAGTTGGCAATAAATGATTAACTCCAAGGAAATAATCGCCGGCAGGTACCGGTGCATACTCTCCAATGTATATGGCTCCTGCATTTTTGATTCTGCTAAATATTTCCATAGGGTTAGATGCCTGTATTTCCATATGTTCGGGGGCTATTTCGTTTGCCTTTGATATGAGTTCATCCATGTTTTTAAAGGCCATTACTTCTATTCTGCCGTTTTCACCTGTAGATGGAACCTTACCGGTGGTCAGTAGCCATGCCTTTGATGTTATGCCATGTTCAAGCTGTGAATTCAGGTCAGCCATTATATATTCATTATTGCCCGTGCCATCTGATATTACCAATACTTCCGATGGACCGTAAAGCCCGTCTATTCCAGTGACTCCGTAAACCTGCCTCTTTGCCTCATTCACGTATGAATTTCCCGGGCCAAATATCTTATCCACTCTCTTCATGCCAATTCCATATGCCATAGATCCAATGGCCTGTATTCCTCCCAGTCTGTAAACTTCCCTGATTCCAAGAATGTCAGCAATGTACAGGGTGTATGGATTTACTTTTCCATTACTTTCTGGTGCAGATGTTATTACAATGTCCTTTACACCTGCTATTTTAGCTGGTATCCCTATCATCATCACAGTGGATGGCAGAGGTTTTTTTCCAGGTATATACATGCCTATACGTTCTATTGGAGTGTATCTTATCCCATATATGGAACCTCTGAAAAAGCGCATTTTATCGTTGCTGTACTGGATAGAATGATTTTCATATATGCGCCTGTAAGTTTTTTCTATTATGCTTTTCTGGTACTCCGGTATTAAGTTCTTTGCCTCAACAATCTCACTTTCAGGAACCCTGAAGGGAGTGCCGTAGCCATCAAATTTCACGGAATATTCAGATACTGCGTCCATTCCTCTGAGTTTAATATCATTCAATATATTTTTTACATACTTTTCCATTTCCATTAAATTCACCTGCCTTTTCAATAAAACTGTTTATTTCCTCATACTTTATTTTCTGAGATACCCTGTTTACAACCACTATTGCTGAAATATCCATTATCTTCCTGATTTCAACTAATTTGTTTTTCCTCATGGTTTCACCTGTCTGGACTATATCAACTATGGCATCTGCAATTCCTGTTTCCGGTGCCAGTTCCAGGGAGCCATTCAATGTTATTATGTTTGCATCTATGCCCATGGATGAAAAATATTTTGACGTTATATTGGGATGTTTTGTTGCTATGTCAAGGCCATCAAGGTCTCTGAGCCTGTATTTCCTCGGTGCTATTATGCTAAGCCTGCATTTCCCAAAATCTAAGGATAATGGTGCAAAAAGGTTACTCCGGCTTTCTGCAAGCGTGTCTGTTCCGCATATGCCTATGTCACCTGCGTATTCTGTATATACAGGTACGTCCCTTGCCCTGGGCAAGATTATCTCATTTCCATCCTGACGGAATATGAGTTTTCTACTGTCATTTATTTCCACTGTTATTCCTGCATTCCGGAGGAATGCGAGAGAATCATCCATCAATCTGCCTCTTGGTATTACGAATTTCATTTTTCCACCCTTTCATGAGAACCATGATATAATTTTGACAGTGCCTGTAAATCAAGGGAAAAACCACATCCCCTGAGATTTTTCATTATATAGTTTCCACCGCCTCCAAGAAATTCCTGCTTTCCATAGATTTCGAATATCAGACCGTTGTAGTATTCCGGCTGCCTTACTGTTCCAAGATCTATAATGATCCGGGGGTCATCAATTCTTTCTATTATACTGTCGAGCTTATCTATTCCACTTTTCCTGGTTCTAGTATCCATGATCTGAAGAAGCTTATCCTTGTCATCTATTTCCATATCCTGTATCTGCGGATAGTTTCTGCTTTTCACAGCCCTTATGAGGTGTTGCCCATCCTTTTTCCGCACATAGGAATCGAAAATTCCCGTCAGGCTTATATCTATATTATAATTTTTAATCCCGAGATTATCAAGAATTTTTATTGCCATCCTTAGTATTTCTATGTTGGTTTCATCCTCGTCCCCGCCCATAATCTCGGAACCTGCCTTCAAAGATTCGTTCAGATACTCATCACTCTGCTGTGAAATATAATAAATTTTGGAGTTTTCTGTGATATGCCTGTTCATGAGCCTGAGTGTTATGTCTGGTTCTAAAACAAATATTTTATTTCTGTAAATAAATCTAAAACCATCTACTTTGTCCGATTTCAGGAATGCTGGGGGAAATATCTCCGTATATCCAGAATCGTGGAAAGATTCCCTTATGGAATAGGCAATCTCACTTAATTTCCTGTCTACCATTCTCAAGATAACCACGGCTGAATAAAGTACTGGATGGCAGACTATCAACATTGGTTATCCTGCTATGATGATGTATATGTACAGCTATCTTCGAAAAAGCACTATAGCTGGCTATGCGTCTTATATACATCCCTGTTGCCATAAAACATTTATTGTAATATCATATATAATAATTATTGATAAAATTTATGTTTAGAATATTAATTTTAATATTATACACATCTAAGCCACCCAGCAATACTGCAATATATAGTTTTCTCAGTGCCATGTTAATAAGGCCATTAACCGTAATTAATTGTAATATCAGCAATCCATAATGTTGTCTATTGAGCAGTTACATATACAATGATACTATTAAATTATCTATTCCTATTGACCTATTATAAACCCCTATTATATCCCATGGAAATCGCTTTCCATTTCCCATAGCAGGGAAAAATCAACAGGAAATCGCACCACTGCACTCTTTTATCGAAAAAAAATAGCCGCCGAATTCAATGCCTCGGCTTGCGGTAATTAGCTTAATGACGGTATCATCGCTACAAGAAATATTAATATTCGGACATAATTATGTACACAACTCAAATCTTAATACCACACAGCAGATTACTTTATATGACTGAATATAAGAATAAAATATTGTACGGCTTAACAGGTGGATATACTCCCATGAAAATTGTAAGGTTTACTGTGGTATTTTTTGCCATACTGGACGCAGCAGCCCATTTGTATGCTCTTCCTGGGGCCGCTCCACTTGTTACCTTTTGGCTTGAGATTGAGGTTTCGGCTTTTATTGTAATTTCTATGGTTTTCCTTTTAGGATTAAAAATATGGTATATTCCCAGTGTAATTTTCACCCTGTTCAATATTTCAGTTTACTTTATTTCAGGAATAACCGCGTTGCCACCAATATCATTTTCACCTCTGGTAGGGCATGTGGAATTTCTCCAGTACTCATTCGGAAGGGCTTTTTCACTAGTCGGATGGTTATATATTATAATAGTTGGCTTAATACTCATACGATATGACAGGGGTTCAAAACTGAATGATCTGATGAGACAGGACCCCAACTAATTTCTTTTTTTGTAAAAATAACATTCTCATTTCTGTTTCCTCCATTTATCAATCTTTTAATCACTTTTCCATTCTTTTTTTGAACAGGGGTCTTCTCTATCTGTTCCGTATCCTTATTTCAAGAGGTCGGTTAAACAGGATCTCAAAATGTGATTTACAGGGCAATATGAACACGTTGTGTTATAATAATTACCACAAACAATTTTTAGATTCAGACCAACATCCTCCACGGTTATAAAAGATGAGCCAAAATCTCGGATCCAATAAAATAAATAATATTTATCAGTGGTTTAATGAGCTCCGGGAGGGAATACTATATCATCAAATTTCCTGTATTTTTCCTCATCGAACCTGAGTAAATCCGGATTCACATTTTGTTCCACTGCCATATAATATGCCAGATAGTAAAGTGGAACCACGTTTAAGATGGCGTTTAAGTATTCATCTCCAATATCTGTAATATCGATACTGTAATCGCCATCTCCATTAATTGTGACCGTCTTTGTTCCAACCACCCGGCATGCCTCCACTATATCATGGGTTCTGGAGCTCACAGTATTACTGTTTATTATGATTACAAGGGATTTTTCATCTATGAGTGATGTGCATCCATGTATGAACTCCTCCAGTTCGATTCCCTCAGCATGTATGTGTGCTGCTTCCTTGATCTTCTGTGCAGCTTCCCTTGCAACAGGCTCCTCTGGTCCAGCTCCCAACACAAATATCCTGTTAACGTATGAAATATCATGGGCGATTTTCTTCATCTTTTCGTCCATTGACACCACAAGGCTCTTCAGGCTCGTTATGATTTTATTAATATCAATGTCCAGATTAACATAATTTGAACCAATGTACATTGCCGCAATAGCATTGTCAAAAAAGGATTTTGTATTGCAAAGGGACTTGTCATCCGCATCAATAACTATGCTTTTATCCGATATGCGCGATATAGGTGTATTGTGGTAATGTGTAATACCAACTATGTATGCAAATTTCTTCTGGTACACCAGCGAGTCTATTGTTGATTTTGTCTTGCCACTGTTTGAAATTCCAACTACGGTACCATGCACTGGTACATAATAGTTCAGAAGTTCAAAGGATTGTACAAAAGCATATTTAGCATTAGTCTTGTAAAGGAATCCAGAACCAATCTGGGCTGCATGGTATGCAGTACCGTTTCCCGTGAACAATAAAGAATCCCTTGATAGGAATGAATAATCTATATTTTCCATTACTTTTTTTGTTATATCCAGCGATTCCGGTGTTTCCCGTATCATATCATACATATAATATGGATGCCCTGTTCTTTTTCCGGGTACTGTATCAGTCATGGGCATATAATGCTGGCAAGCATATATTTATTTTCATTCACCATACGACTTTTAAGCCTGTTCCAGAATGTGCAATACGTTAAAATACTATTATGAATTAAAAGCCCTATGGTAGACCCCGATTTTAAGACTCTGATTGAATTATCAACAAATGCAGGCGATATGACTGCAATTGAACCTGCTATGCTCAGAAATTTCCTGAATGAGAGTTCGGTAAGTTCGCAGGGAGAAAAAATAAAAATCAAGGAAATTAAAGATTATAAAATTAAGCTGGATGGGCGGGTATTAAATGCAAGAATGTATGATGATGCAAACTCAAAATCGGCCATTGTATATTATCACGGCGGTGGCTTTCTTTTCGGCAATATTGAGACCCACGACAATTACTGCCGTTTCCTTGCCAGAGAATCTAAGGTAAAAATTATATCTGTTGAATACAGGCTGGCTCCCGAACATAAGTTTCCTGATGCCTTCAATGATGCCTATGATTCTTTTCAGTATATATACCGAAAGAGAAGGGAATTCGGTATAGAAGGCCATATAGGTGTTGGTGGTGATAGTGCCGGGGCGAATCTTTCAGCTGCACTCTGCCTTAAATGCCGGGATGAAGGAAGTGAAATGCCTGCCATGCAGATACTTTTCTATCCAAGCCTTGCACCTGATAATTTTTCCAGGTCATTTATGGAATATTCAGACAATTATGTCATTACAGGGAAAATGATACAGTTTTTTGGAAGTATGTATTCTAGAGATATGAAAGACCTTATAAATCCTTATTTTTCACCGCTTGTAGCAGATGATTTCTCTAATCTTCCACCGGCAATAATTATAACAAATGAATATGATCCCTTAAGAGACCCGGAGGAAACATATGTTAAAAAACTCAGGCAGGCAGGAGTAAAAGCCGTTGGAATAAGAGGTATAGGGATGATACACGGGTCGGCCACAGATTTTGAGATTTCAGAGGGGGCAAGAAACATTGTCAAGATGGTTGCCAGAATAGTTCCTGACTACCTATGAAATTACCTCAAAACCTTCATCTGTTTTTTTCAGTAACCGTGAATAAATTCCCCATTCAATAAGTATTACTTCAAGGTCATGGTTTCCATCAGGATTGTTGAATGTTGGTACATTGTTTTCCTTTAGTTTGTCTATTATATCCTCGAGGTTAAATGACCTCATAGCAAGGGCAGTTTTAAATGGTTCAATATTCTTTAGTGACTCCCTTATAATCTGCTTTCTTTGATTCATCCCGGATTTTATGTATTCTATTCCCTTCTCCGCCATTGATATGTCCCCTGATTCTGCATTCACCAGGCCAAGATTGGCTGCGGTGTAAACTATTGGCATTAAATCGTCCAGGTCAACCTCCATTTCCTTTTCCAGTTGATATAGGTCAGTTTTTCCTTCAAATATATTGTTAAGTACATAAAGCAATCCCAGCAGGTCGGCTATCCTCGCATCAGGGTCTATTACATCCATAGAGTGTATATATAAACTATATTTATAATGTTAATGTTTTTGAACATATTTTTGATTTTCCAAAATTAATGATTTAAAGAAAAATTTATTTTTCCTAGGCTGCATATATCCCTTCCTCTGCAACGTATTTTTTCTGGGCAAGATCCATCATTTTTCTTGTGAACAGTACGGAGTAAATAGCTACTATTATTCCGAATATAAGGGAGCCCCATGCAGCCACCGCTATATCCCCATTTGCAGTGGCAATATCTATAGTTTTCATTAAGCCCGTATGAATGGAAAGTGAGTGTGTGCCATATATATCCGGCCAGTATTCCCCTATCATAAGTCCACCCCATGCACTGTTTATTGTAGATGATATTCCGCTTATAAGATAGGGAAATGTAGAGGGTATCACTACCTTTCTCATCTTCCGGAAATATCCTAGCTTGAGATTTTTTGTAATTTCCCAGTATTCTGCAGGCATGGCCTTTATACCCATCCAGAATGCATAGAAAACATAATAGAACGTACTCACAAAACCGAGAGACAGAACGTAGATTTCATTGGTAAAACCTCCAAATATGCTCAGCATGAACGGTTCGGTAAGTATGAACAGGAATGGAAAATATATGGGTGCAGGGTAAGCACTCAGGGACTGTATAACAGGTATTGCATATTTCTCTGCCCTTCTGTTTACTGCAAGATAGTACCCAAGGAATATTGCTATTATCATGGACGCTAGAAGTATTAAACCAACCCTGAGGTAATCATATCCAAGCCCAGTAAGCAGGAATGGTGTTTTGCTGAAAAGTACTCCCCATTCAGCAGGTTTAACTGATATTATTAAGGAAACCGCTTCGTAGAGTATTACAGCAAGTATTATTATGCCTATTGTTGCGAATATATACTTATATTGTCTCTGTTTCTTTTCCTTCTTTTCATATGTTTCCTGATGTTTGTCCCCTTCCCTGTATTTATAATACCTGGCCAGCCTTGTAAAGGGATTTTTTGAAAGTACGGCAAAAACCCTTGCCGTTTCTCTTATATTCAGTCTTCCACGCTTCATTACAGGGGCATCTGTATCAAGAGTATATCTCCCCACTGCATATTTGCTGAATTCCCTTAATACGATTACTATTGCTACTATTACTATTCCCAAGATAAGCAGTGCCATTTCTATATTGAAAAGCTCTGCATTGGCCACAAATGTGTCCAGAACTGAACCTATTCCGAATGACTGGTATGTATGGACACCGACCTCAAAAACCTCGCTGACAGTTATATAGAAAAAACCATCGGAAACGCTGGGAAACAGATTTGCAGTAATCCTTGGAACAGAAAATGGTATGTAAAGATATCTCAGTTTGGAGAATAAGCCGAATCCGGAATTTCCAACAACCTCAACCATTTCCCTTGGAACTGTTTTAAAAGCCTGATATTCTCCCATCCATATATTCCAAACCACCGCGGTAAAGACAAGAAAATCTGCCGCCAGTTCAACCCCTAGCGTTCCACCTATTCTTGCTATAAATATTACAAGAACTATAGGAAAAAACGTAATGACCGGAACCGATTCGAATATTTCAATAAGAATTATATATGTATTCTCAAAGAATTTCGATTTTATTGAGGCATAGGCAAGGAACCATCCAGTAATTATGGAAAGTATTATGAGTCCTATTACCCGACCTGCCGTAGCAAGTACAGCCAATATTATTAATATTATTGCATCCATAATTACACCTCATTTCTTCTTCCTCGGTGGCGTCAGATAGCTGTAAAGCATATCTAAATTAGCATTAAATTCATCACTTCTGGGATTTCTAGGCCGGGCCATGGTGACCTCTACTTTCCCAACAACTGTTGCAGGTATATTGTTAAGGATGTATATTTCATCTGCCAGCTCAAGTACCTCTGTAAGGTTATGGGAAACCATTATAACAGATTTTAATGGTGTTTCACCGCTAAAAAGTATATTGTATATATCCTGTCTGAGACCTTCTGCTGTGAGCTCATCGAGATGTGCAAATGGCTCGTCCATAAGAAAAACATATGGATCTGCTGCAAATGCCCTTGCTATTGCAACTCTCTGGCGCATTCCTCCACTCATTTCCTTGGGATACAGATCCTCAAAGCCATCCAGGCCCACTCTGGATAGGGATTCCTTGGCTTTTTCTACCATCTCATTCTTTGACATGTCCTTTGTTTTCATTGACAGCATTACATTTTCCTTTGCATCCATCCATGGAAATGTAACTATAGACTGATGAATCAATGCAACCTCGGGTATGGGTTCATAGAGTGGTTTGCCAAGCAGTCTGACAGTTCCCCTATCCGGTTTCAGAAATCCTCCCAGAATCCTCAAAAGGGTTGATTTCCCTATTCCAGAGGGGCCAATAATAGCAATAAACTTTCCCTGCCCAGCCTCTATGTTTATATTTTCAAATACATCGTAGCCGTTGTCGTATGAAAAATATATCCCTTCCGCCTCCAAAATTGAATTTGTTACCATTTGATCTTTAATTCCTACCTCCATTATGATTCACCTCTTATGGTGAAAATACCCCCGATCATAATGGTTATTTATTGAACATTATATATGTTGCTAATTCACGAGGCTATCTCCAGACCAATATTAAAATAATATATATAATATTATCCCGTTATAAAATCTTGAAATTGTTTGATGGAAGTCACTGTTTATTTTTAAAAAAATGCCACCAATGTGATTGTTTTTTCTCAATTGTTTTCTTTTTTAACTTTTTATTTCCGTTAACCGGTTCCAGCATAACGTCATTACCAACAAAAATGAATCCAAGTGTGATATTGTCTATATTTTTCCCAATCCAGTTATCATCCCTATAATCCCTGAATTTGTCATTGGATACTATGAGACAGTTTTTTTCTCTGGCGTAGTCTAGAATGAATGTGTCAGCCTTTATTCCTGAAGGAGAAATAATAAGTGTCCTATTTGCCACCATCTGATTGAATTTTTCCGTATCATCTATAAGATACCTTATATTTGCATCACATATTGTTATTATTTCAGAAGCCTTTAATGCCTTCAATTTATTAATGACTTCCAGTATATTGTTCAAAACTGCCTTCTTCTTTTGTGAGTTTTTAAGGCCGTAGAGAGCAACATTGCTTCCGTCGATGATAACGGTTGACCCAGAAATTTTATTTTCATACATAATTTAAATCTGATGCAAATTAAAAATAAATAGGTTCGCTAAATTTATTTAATCTCCCAGTTCCTTCAGTTCTTTCTTCGAAAATAGTATTTCCTTTAATTCCCTGTCAAGTTCCGGGTCATTTCTCCTGAGAAATTCCAGAAGCAATGAAAAATGCTCCTTCTCATCATCCCTGTTATGCTTTATGACATCTTTTAATTCCTGATCCTTTGTTGCATCAAGCCTTTCGTCATAGAACATTATGGCCTGCATTTCCTCTATAAGGGACTGTCTTGCTCTTGACATATCCCTTGTTTTCTCATCCAGATTATTTGCTGTTTCATACATTGGCATAGTTTATACAATATAATTTGCAATATAAATGTATTGTTGATGCATGGTGAAATTATTATATTTATTAATGTAGAATTAATACCATGTCATGGAAAATCGGGTAGAGAAAATAATGAAACTTTCGAATAACCTAGACAGGTTGAATGAACTATTTGAAAAAAATGAAAGTCTGTATTCATATTTAGGGATAAAAATTACAAAAATAGAAAAGGGATATTGCCAACTTTCACTTCCCTACAGTAACAAAATAACAAGAACAGGAAATGTTGTACATGGAGGGATAATGATGACTGCGGTGGATTATGCTGGTGGCATAACAACAATGACTGTGAATGACGGGATGGATCAGGTCACCCAGGAAGTGAAGATTAACTTTTTGGCGCCTATGTCAAAGGGGCCATTCAGAATAGAGGGAAAAGTGATAAAACCAGGCAGAACTGCGGTAATAGTAGAAATAAAGTTCTATGATGCGGAGGACAGGCTGGGAATTATAGCACTTGGAACATGGTATGTGATAAGAGACAGAATGATAAAAAAGAATGATTGAATTATCTACACATCGTAACTAGAGTAATATCATGACTTTACATCTATTTTATTTTTATTAACCTAAGAGTATCATTTTTCAATGTTTTCCAAATACTATGGGGTGGGTACACTAATCTTTAATCATGCTTTCCATATCCATTATTTTACCTATGATATCAGAGATCTCTGATTTGCATTCCAGTTTTATTGTTACACTCTTTCCCCTTTCTGCGTAATCGAGATTTATGTGCTCAGGTATCCTACTGTGGATATAAGGGAAAACAGGTTTATCATGTAAATGGATTATATTATACAAGAATTGTAAGATAATTTCCACATAGTGAAATAGTATATTTAATAGAATGGAAATATTTAAATAAAATTAATATATATATATATATATTATGAAACAGAGATATATAATGTTGATATCTGTAGCCATAGTAGCTTTGTTTATAATGATGGCATTTTCAGATTCTGTTTATAGTGATAAAAATAATAATATGCAAAATAGTGCTGATAGCAGCAATAATGTAAAAATTGGGAATATTACATTCATGCACAATTATAACATATCCAGTAATTACATATCAACCAGCAATATAAATAAGACATCAATAAACAGGGTATACAGTTATGAAAATAGGGATGTTAAAAATAATGATAATAATACAACTTCCTATAAGTACGATTACATAGCAACAAACAGTACAAATTACTTATTGCAATATTGTAATAATTCTAATGTAAAGTATACAATTGCATATACAGATACATTCAAGCATTATAAGGTGGAGATAGGGGATATAATATACAGGAATGGCAATGAGAATATATCATATGTCTATGCCAATATAGTTCCTATCAATTCGTCTAAAATATTACTGGGAAATGAATTTACACTGGATAATAAGGGTACATACGGCAATGTAATGGAAAAATTAATAAATAGTATAAAATTAATATCATTTAATTATATGTATTCCGGTAATAGGACATTAGATAGGTTTGGCATAGAATATTCATATATTGCATCAGCAATGAATGGTATGTTAAAATCAACGAATAATGGTATTAAGAATATTGGCATTGATAAAACAGTAGGGATTGCAATAGATTATAATGAAGCTAGCTGTATTTTTACCATAGCCTATACAGTCTTAGCAGCGTTAACAATAGTTCTCTCAATACTAGCAGCTGTTGGCTCTTATGGTACATTAACACCATTGGCCGGATGGGCATTTTTCTTCGCTGTTAATGCATTTGGGTTAAGCATAGGGGGTGTAGCAGCAACTTGTTAAAAAATAATAGAAAGATAATAAGGAGTGAAGCGATATTATTCGGAATACTTTTCTTAATGTCAATAGCAGGGACAATTCTATTTAAGGGTAATTTGAGATATATTTATGTTGCCATTTCTCTATTAATGGGCACTGGATTTTTAATGCTGACTTATTCTCTCTATAGATGGAGTAATACAAATTATTATAACATTAAACTTAAAAAATCCAAATATTATTGGATAGCTATAATTGCAATAATTTCAACAGCTATCAATATCTATGAAGTATCAATAAATGAAGTGCCTTTTATATTTATAACATTATTAATTAGTTGTATAATTATAATTCTAATAACGAAAAAATAAGATCCTACGTATTTATCTATACGTCTATATTTTTTTATGTGTTTGCCACCAATACATGTTTTGGTCCTTATTTATAATGTGGTATCTAGAATTCCTTAACATAAATATGTAGGTTATTGGCTATAAAAGGAAGATTATTCTTTAATTTTTCTATCTAATTTTCTTTCCTGCTTCGTGTCAGTTATTTGAATTTTGAACTTTATTATAATTCTACATTAAATGATATTTATTATGGTGCAAGAACACAAAAAATTAAAAAATTAAATGTGCCTGTGGAATACAGGGGATTCAAGTCCGATGAAGATAATACCTCTACACTGAAAGGTTTGATATAAACCCCTATGTCAATGCAAGTTCTGTCAGTGAAACTATAACCATATATGCCTCGGCGTGAGCTAACTCCCACAATATAATTATAGTAATATGATATATTTATTGATGAAAGGAGTAGAAATAGCGTTTCAACTTAACAATGACAAAGAGAGTGATGTTGTTATGGCTCTAGGGAATCTAACAGGGAATTATTTCAAGAATGTGGAACATATGGATATCACATGGAGGATTTTTCACGTTACACTCGACAAAGAAAAATATTACAGGGTTCTATACAGAGGCGAAAAACTGTCGGATTTGCATCCCGAAAACAAGAAGAGAATTAAAAAGAAATTTGACGAACTTGGCAAAACAGATTATAATACCTTGATGAATGAATATGAAAAAGAATCTGGAAAGGAAGGTTTTAAAAAAGTAGGCATAAAAGAACTCACAGAGGAATACGATCTATGGCAGGACAAATTATGGAATTATATTTAATCATTTTTCGTTACGATGATATCCAGCCCACGCCATTTCAATTTATAGCCAAGGGCAGGTAGTACACGTTCCGGTATAAGTCCCTGGCTTTCAACGTAATCAAACATTTTTTCCGTTTCCGGATATAGTTTATCCAGTTCCTTCTTAATTGAGTCTATTGAATTGTCATCAAGTTCTTTGTTCAACGTCTTTTTTGTGGAATATTTTTCCTCTAAAATAGATTTCAGTGCTGGAAAATCTATGTCTTCATAAAAGGCTATCTCTCCCCTTATTTTTTTGTCTTTCTGCCTCATAATGTAAACGTTTTCCCAGTTTACATTGCCCTCTAGATTTTTCTTGATTTCATTGTCCTGCTTAAAATATGTTTTGCCTGTTATGTTTATGTACACATCTCTGTTTCCTACCTTCATTTTATAGTCAGGGAAATAAACATTCCCACCGATTATTACAGGTTCAGCCTTTTTGACAAAATCATAGTTTATTATTTCCTTTTTTGGGGCTTCGGGGAGATAGTAGGAAATAGCATCGCTGAGCTTAAGCATGTATATCTTTACTGTTTTTTCAAATTTATCCTTGATCTTTATATCTGCTTCTATTTCCCATTTTTCCAGCATGCTAATTTTACGTATGAGCTGTGAAAATCTTGACCCATAACGTTCTGTTGTTTCAAACATTTCAAGTGGACCTGTGATTTCAACTGACTGCAGTGCACCTCCTTCTGTCCGTGCGTTGAACAACAGCCCCAGTCTTTTTATTGACGTTATTGTATAACTCCAGTCTGATGATTCGGTAATATGCAATATGCGACACCTCATCATTATGGTCTCAAGCTGCTCAAGATTGTATGCCCTTGCAATTTCTATAGTTGTTGCGGAGTATACCTGGCGAAGGACCATCTCGCTTTCCTTGTCAGCATAAAGCCCGTTGACTATTTCTTCCATGCTTAAGCCGTATTTTGCTTCCACAGGCTTCAGAATCTTGCGCTTTTTCTCCTCACTTACTGGCGGTATCCTGGCGACCTTGAAAACATCGTCCCGCAGTGCTGGTGCATCGACATTGACAGGTGGTTCAAACACAGAATTCCTGAAAAACAACAGTGAAAGGGCTTTTACAGTTTTGGCGCTTCCCGAGTTTAGCTCAACTTCCTTAAGTGCCTTTGATAGGGTTTCCCTATTGTTGCCCAAATTGCTATTAAAGACTGATTTCACTTTTTCAATATAATCGCTGTTTTCATCTGACAGGAAAACTGGGAATATAAGCCCCGATTTGAGCTTACGCACTATCATTAAGTCCGACGGGAACACCTTTTCTCCTCCTCCTTGAAGTTCCATACTCCGTTGTGCCTGAGGACACCAGCTCATATAGATAGCTGTCCTTCCCCTCGGAAGGCCGGAGTATTCTGCCCAATCTCTGCCTGAATTGCCTTGTGCTTCCAGATCCGCTCATAATTATTGCTATGGAAGCATCAGGGACATCAACACCCTCATCCAGAATCCTGGATGTGGCCAGCACTGTAATTTCACCGGATTTAAACATTTCCAGATATTTTTTCCGTTCTTTTCCAGAAGTCATGTATGTCAGGGCTGGCACGAGGAATTCCCTTGATATTGTATATGCAGTGGAAGTGTCCTCTGAAAATATTATTATTTTTTCACCTGCATGCTTGCTCAGTAAGTATTTAAGATATTCCACCTTCCTCTCTGCATTGAATGCAATTTCCCTTGACCGCCTCCATGCCATGAGTGCCTCCTTTCCCTCCGGATTCCATGAGGTCATAATCAAATGTTCAAAATCCATATTCCCATTTAGCTTTATGTTTCTTTTTTTCAGATAAGATAAGAATATTTCATGATTTTTCTCATATTCTTTCTCAGCTTCCTCACTGAGGTCTATTGGTATCCTCACTATCTTGTAATTTGAAATAAAATCATTCAATTCTTCATATCCCAGTTCAAAGACTTTTCCTCCCATATACTTTTCAAGCACTTCATGGAGCATGTCGTCCCTCTCATATGTTGCAGTAAGCCCCAGTCTATATGGAGATGCATAAAACTTCGCTATCTGCAGATAGCTTTCCGAAGCCATGTGGTGAACTTCGTCGGCTATTATGAACTTGAAACGGTTTCCAAGGCTTTCTGCCATTAAATATGCGGAGTCATATGTGGATACGGAAATGTCTTTTATTTCTTTTTCTCCTCCACCTATCTGACCTATATCCATATTCAGGAGATCCTTCAATTTTTGCCTCCATTGTATAATGAGCTCTATTGTAGGTGCCAGAATGATTGTGGGGACCTTTAGCATGGTTATTGCATATATGCCCAGTATAGTTTTGCCAGCCGCAGTGGGTAATACTATTGTTCCAGAATAATTATTCCTCTCCCACATTTCAAGGGATTTTTTCTGATAGGGCCTGAGTTTTATTTCTGATGATATTTCAAGTTTCTTACTAGTAAAAACCCTGTCCGTAATGCCCTCTTTTTTTATTATATCAGCATAACGGTATGCAGGTGCCCTGTATTTTTTGATCCTATCATCATATGAAAATATGCCAGCATAGTTTTCATCGGATATTATGCTGCCCCCCTTGAAAGATATTTCCATGATGCTATATATGAAATGATTTAATAAGTTTGCTCATTGGATTCACCAAAAACCCTGTTTCTTGGAGTACCCTCAAGGATTGTTTTTCCATAGGCGGTAGTGTCCTTGAATGCTTTCATTTCAATAAAATTCTTGAATGAGTCACGGTCCTTCCATTCTGTGTAAACCATGTATTCTCTGGGGCAGTCAACGTCCTGATATAATTTGCCATCCAGGAATCCTGTTTCAGGTTTGCTCTTAAGGAGTTGCAGAACATTGTTAAAAGTTTTCACAAAATCATCATTATGCCCTTCTTTAACCTTATAATACAAACCAACATGGATCATAAAAATGGAATTATGACAACAGTAATAAATATTTTGAAAAATAAAAAAATTAGTAATCTCCACCTGGAGGCATACCGCCCATTCCACCTGGAGAACCACCCTTAGATGACCTTGTTGCTATTACATCATCTATCCTCAGTATCATTACGGCTGCTTCTGTAGCTGCCTCTATTGCCTGTTTTCCTATTCTAATTGGTTCTATTACACCGGTCTTTTCCATGTCCTCTACATTTCCGGAAAATACATTTATTCCGTATGTTTTATGGCCATTTGCATGTTCGCTTCTTATTCTTATGAGTATGTCTATGGGATCAAGTCCGGCATTTTCAGATAGGGCCCGGGGATTTCTTCAAGGGCATCGGCAAACTTTTCTATTGCAAGCTGCTGTCTTCCACCGACCTTTGTTGCATAGTTCCTGAGATTAAATGCCATCTCCTCTGCGGCAGACCCGCCACCAGTTACATATGCTCCGTCTTCCACAGCGGCTGCAACAACATGCAGTGAGTCAGTAAGTGATCTTTCTATCTCATCTGCAACGTGCTCTGTGCCAGCCCTGATCAAAAGGCTTATTGCCTTGGGGTTCTTGCTTCCGGTAACGAATGTCATATAATCATCGCTGATCTTTCTTTCCTCCACGGCTGCGGCACTTCCAAGATCGGATTCTATAATCTCTTCAAGGGATGAGACTATTGTTGCACCAGTTGCCTTGGCCAGTTTGTCCATATCGCTTTTCTTTACTCTTCTTACAGCGTATATGCCAGCCTTGGAAAGGTAGTGCTGTGCCATGTCATCTATTCCCTTCTGTGTAATTACCACATTTGCGCCCGTTGCCTTTATTTTGTCAACCATTTCCTTCAGCACATCTTCTTCCTGGCCCAGAAATTTCTGTATCATTGAGGGATCACTTATCTGCAGGTTTGTGTCAAATTCAGGCTTCTTAATTTCAAGTGCGAGGTCGAGCAATGCTATCCTTGCGTTCCTGACAATCTTTGGCATGTTCGGATGAACCTTTTCCTTATCCAGTATTATTCCATCTATTAATTCCGTCTGGTCAATTTCTCCACTGTTCTTCTTGACTACCTGAAGGTTGTCAAAATCAACAAGGTATTTCCCATCCCTTTCTTCAGCTATGTTTTTTATGGCATTGTATGATATTTCACCAAGAAGGTCTTTATGTACAGATGCACTTTTACTGTTAAGTGATGTTTTTGCCATCTTTATTAGAATTTCCTTGTCCTTAATGGAAACTGGCTTAGATATCTCATCGAGAACCCTGCTTGCCTGTGCAGCAGCAGTTTTGTAACCCTCCGTGATTACCGTGGGGTGTACATTCTGTTTCACCAGACCTTCTGCCTGGTCAAGCAATGCTCCTGCTATTATAACTGCTGTTGTTGTTCCGTCTCCCACATAGCTGTCCTGTGTTTTTGAAACTTCCACCATCATTTTCGCAGCTGGGTGTTCCACATCCATCTCTTTCAATATAGTAACCCCATCATTGGTGATTACTATGTCACCTAGTGAGTCCACAAGCATCTTATCCATTCCCCTTGGACCTAATGTGGATCTAATGGATGTGGCTATTGCCTTTGCAGCATCTATATTCTCGAACATTGCATCTTTTCCGCTTTCTCTTTTTGTTCCTTCTTTAAGGATAAATATGGGTTGACCACCAATCATGATTATCAAGTAAGTAAAAATAAACTTCTATATATAGTTTACTATATTAGCTTAAATTATATTATACAATATAAATATATATCATTGAATATATTAAATATCTACCAGTACTGGCGATTTTTTGCGAAATCAGTTTCAGCATTCAGAAGTCGTCTTATAAGGTCATCTTCATTAAGATATGACACCTCCAGTATTCTGGATGCAATCTCAGGACCAACCCCCCGGGCAGCCATAACCATAATTGCCGTAATTCCATGCTCTCTTACCAGATGTGCATTTTTTATTAGCCTTTTTCTGGCTTTTTCATCTATTTTCTTTGAAAATGATTCTTCATCGAATTTTGAAATAGAGGCTACTAGCCTGGAATGGCAAATGGGACATTTTATTTCATCAATATCCTTGATTTTTCGTGTTCTTTTGTTTCCACATGATGTGCAGTAAAGTATTACTTCCTCATTCATAAGGCGCTTCCGTATTGATTCAAGTATGGTTTTGGTAGGCTTAAGCGGCATCATCCTCTCTGAATAATGGGATAAAAATATGTTGGAAGAGTCGGATATTTTATTTTTAAGTATAAAATTTGAGTCATTTATGTTTGTAAGATATTCCCTGAGCACATTTATATCCATATAATCAAATATGAGTTTTCTAATGGAATCCTCATATACAACAGTATCATAGTATGAATCAACAATTTTCTCAAACCTTATCCTGGTTATGTCCGCTTCATTTGTGATGATGCCAAATTTTCTTGCCTCATAAAGAAAAACATTATTGAAAAACCTGGATCTTCTTGCAGAAGATTTAACGTAGCCATCCAGGTTATTTATGTCTATATTCAAGATAAGGTTCTTTACATCCTCAGCCAGTATGTTTCTGGAAACTCTCATGTATATATGGTATGGTGAATAGTCCATCTCTACACTTTCCCCGGTGATGGATGTCAAAAGCCCAGATAATATCTGTGCCAGTGTAAAATTTCCAAGACTCCCGAGAAGAATCTGGATTATAATCTCAGCGTTATGTGCTTCAATTATAATTTTATTTAGGGTTGCCATGTCATTTTTATACCATTCCTCCAGAGCTTTTTTGCCCCTATCATTGAGGAATTCTGGAATTGCCTTATTCTCCCGGTCCCGAGAGACCCTTGAAGCAGCTTCATAGAGTACTGGTATTTCTTCTCCTGTCCAGTGGGGTGCAATAGCCGCCGTGCTGAATGGTTCTACATATATTTTATCATCATCTATTCTTATTGTTCTCCATGTTGTACCCTTTATAACAAAATAAGAACCTGGAGATATCTCGTTTATAACATACTTTTCATCCAGAGTCCCTATAAATTTCTTGTTGATTACATCGATTACCCTATAATTTTTTTCACCAGCTATCATTGATATATTCTCTATGAAGTATTTAAGAATGGGATAACGCTTTATGATAAAATTTCCATCTATAATTATTTTCTTTGTTCTGGAAAGAAGTTCCAATACAGAATAATAATCATCAAACTGCAGTGTTTTAAATGGGTAAGCACCAGTGATTATCCGGTACAGGTAATTATAATCCACTTTCCTGGAATAATTCAATTCAAGCATAACCTGGTTTGCAACCGTTGACAGGGAATTTTTCCGTATCATAACATTTTCCAGTTCCCCGGATTTTATATTTCCAACTATTGCCTTTGCTTCCTCCAGTTCTATTACGTCGTTGCATATTACTATGCCCCTTGAAAGTTTCTCTAATGAATGCCCGGCTCTTCCTATCCTCTGGATCATTTTGTTTATCTGCCGGGGTGAATTGAACTGTACAACCATATCGGCAGATCCCACATCTATGCCCAATTCGAGGGATGACGTGCATATAAGGGCCTTTACCCTGTTTTCCTTGAAATCCATTTCAGCGGTTTCTCTTGTTTCCTTTGACAATGAACCGTGGTGTACCTCTATATCCGGGTTTTTCAGCCAGAGTCTCAGGCGAAATGATATATCCTCGGCAACATATCTTCTGTTAACAAATACTATGGTTCCCTTATTCTCCTCCACTATGGAATGTATTTTCATTATGGAACCGGCATACTGGTTATCACAGGCCATTATTTCCGCTGTTTCTTCATCACTCACTGGAGGCAACATAACCTGTATATCCATTTTTTTGTCTATTACAGGTTTTAAAATTCTGCATTCAATCGAGGGTGAAATGAAGAGGGCGAGCTCGTCCTCATTTCTTGCAGTTGCCGAAAGTCCGATAACCTGAAAATTGCCGGCAAGTACTTTCAATCTCTCCATGGCAATGGCGAACTGCGATCCCCGCTCATTCTGTGCCATTTCATGGACTTCATCGACTATGACATATTTTATATTCTTTATGTGTTCACGAAGGCGTTTTCCCATCATGAGCAGCTGCAATGACTCAGGCGTGGTGATAAGTATCTGTGCGGGATTCCGTGATATTTCATTTTTCTGTGCCTGTGATATATCGCTATGCCGTACCTGTACCCGTATATCAAGGGTTTTGCAGTAGTCGAATATACGTGACAGCATGTCCCGGTTCAATGCCCTCAATGGAGTTACATAAAGAAGTGCTATTGATGGGGGTTGTCCTTATAGATCTTATTCAGCAGTGGCAACAAAGCCGCTTCAGTCTTGCCTGAACCTGTGGGTGATATTAAAAGTGTGTTTCTGCCTGCCAGTATCTCAGGAATTGCCAGTTTCTGCGCCTCTGTGGGATTTATAATACCGTTTCTTGCCACACTTCCCTTAAGTGCCGGGTCAAGCATATCAAAAACATTTTCCTTCTGAATGGACATTGTTCTATATAAATAGCAGAATGTTATTTAAAACATTTTAGTTTGCGTGTACATTATAAATATGGCAACTGTATTCAATAAATATTTTAAATAATTAATAATACACCTGTATGTTGCTTCCAAAACAGATTTTTTTTACAAGGGGAATAGGCCGAGGAGAAACACAGCTCCAATCATTCGAAAATGCATTGAGAGATGCAGATATTGCTGCCTACAACCTTGTGAGTGTAAGCTCAATCGTACCCCCATATGCAGAGATAATTGAAAAAACAGAGGGTATAAAGCTGCTGTCATATGGACAGATATTATTTACTGTTCTTGCAAGGAATTCTTCCAATGAACTTAACAGAATGATTTCGTCTGCCATAGGCGTTGCCGTGCCTTCGGACAGGAGCAAATGGGGATACCTGAGCGAACATCATACATTCGGGCAGACTGAAAACGACTCCGGATATTTTGCTGAAAAACTTGCTGCAGAAATGCTTGCCAGCACTATGGGACTTGATGACCATTTAAAATGGGATGAAAAGAAAAATGAGTATGTCCTGGATGATAAGATACTGACAACAAAAAATATTGCAGCTACTACTGTTGTGCTGAAACCTAATGAGTGGGCAACTGTAATAGCAGCTGCTGTATTAGTGGTGTAAATGGATCATGATATAGATATAAAATGGAGAGACAGGTGGGAAAAAAGCCACATATTTGAACCTGTTGCTGAAAATTCTAAGCCAAAGTTTTTTGTTACAGTTCCATGGCCATACACCAATGGGTCATTACATGTAGGCCATGGCAGGACATACACACTTGGAGATATAATAGCAAGGTACAAAAGGCTAACAGGCTTCAATGTGCTTTTCCCAATGGGATTTCATGAAAGCGGAACACCTATACTGGCTTTTTCAGAAAGACTCAGAATCGGTGACAAAGACACAATAAAACTTTACAGGAATTATCTGATGGAGTATGAAAAACCAGAAAACATCGACAGGATACTTGAATCATTCAAGGAACCTCAAAATATTGCAGAATATTTCTCAAAGGTTATAATAAAAGATTTTATGGATCTGGGTTATTCAATTGACTGGACAAGAAAATTCACTTCTGCTGATCCGTTCTATCAGGAGATAGTAAAATGGCAGTTCAGGCAACTGGAATCAAAGGGGCTGATAAAGAAGGGAAAATATCCAATACTCTATAGCATCAATGATGAAAATGCTGTTGGGGAGGATGATATAAAGGACGGAGATACAGATAAGGTAAGCATTGAGGAATTTACAGGTGTCCTGTTTAGGGGAGATAAATACTATCTCATGGCGGCCTCCCTGAGGCCTGAGACTCTTTTCGGTGTCACAAATATCTGGGTAAACCCTTCCGCACAATACGCAATAGTACGTTATAATAATATGGACATAGTAATGTCAAAGGATGGCTATACTAAATTCGCCCTCCAGCATGAAGATGTGCAGTATGTCAGTTCAGTAACTCCAGATGAAATAATAGTCCAAAAATTCAGGGTACCAATACAGAATGATATGGTCAGTGTAATAAAGGCTGACTTTGTAGATCCGGATAATGGAACAGGAATTGTTTACTCTGTGCCCGGACATTCTATATTTGATTATCTCTATTATAGGAAAAACAATATAAAAAGTAGCATAAAGAGGGTTGTAGAGGTAAAAAGTAGGATTACTGTAGAACAGCTTGTTGGAAAATACGGACTGGAAAATAATGAAAGCCACCTAAAGGATGCCACACAGGAGCTATATAAGGAAGAATTTTACAATGGAACTCTTATAAATTCAGGTCCATACAGTGGAATGACTGTAGCAGGTGCCAGAGATACCATAAAAAGCGACCTGATGAAAAATAATATGGCAGTTATATTTTATGAAACTAACAGAAAGGCAGTAACCAGATCAGGATCGAGGGTCATAGTGGCAGTATTAAAAGATCAGTGGTTTATTGATTATTCCCCAAAATGGCTTAAGGAAAAGGCCCATGACCTTATAAATTCCATGCGGTTTTACCCAGAACTCTATAGAAAACTAATGATGGATGCCATCGACTGGCTCAAGGAGCGTCCATGCGCCAGAAGGAGAGGTATAGGCACCAGAATGCCATTCGATGAAAGCTGGGTTATAGAATCACTTTCAGATTCTACAATATACATGCTTGCCTATACGAATAAAAAAGAACTTGAAAATATATACAACAGGCTAAACAGGATCCCTGATGATATACTAGATTATGTCCTTCTTGGCAAGGAAATTCGTGGAAAGTATGAGAATTACGTAATGGACAATGCTATCTCAGCAAAGAGGGAATTTGATTACTGGTATGGCAATGACTTAAGAATTACAGCTCCACCACATATATCAAATCATTTAGCATTCTTCATTATGAATCATGCAGCCATATTTAGGGGAGAAAAGCTTCCTGGAGGACTTATGATTTCAGGTCTCGTCATCTCCAATGGAGCAAAGATTTCCAAGAGCAAGGGTAACGTTATTTCACTTCTGGAGATTACAAATAGGTACTCAGCAGACATATACAGGCTCTTTATGACTGTGGGGGCGGATATTTCATCACTCCTTGACTGGAATGAAAAAGACCTTTCCTCAGTAATAAAAAGGTACTCTTACTTTATAGGGCTTCTGGATGGTTTCACAGACCCCGGGGGCGGTGAAGGGTACATATATACCTGGTTCACGTCTGCTTTCTATAAAAACCTGAAAACTTACATAGGAAATATGGAATCCATGAACATCAGAGATGCATACATAGCAATTTTCTATAATGTGATGAATGACCTGAAGAACGTTGAAAATCATGGTGGAGACATAAACAAGGCCATTAGTCCCATTCTTGCAGACTGGTTAAAGGCACTTTCTCCTATTATGCCATTTTCTTGCGAGGAGTACTGGCACCGCCATATTGATGATAATACCTTTGTGAGTACCCAGACTATAGATACAAACATTGACAGCAAAATTGATAATGAAGTTCTAAAATCCGAAAATTACCTTAACAGGGTTATATCTGATATAAGAGAAATACTAAAAATTATACATATTGAACCTAAAAAGGCTATTATCACAGTTTATGGAACAAAACAGGAGAAATTCATAAAAGGGTACGTGGAGAACAGCCTGGAACAAGAATATAAATCTATGATACCTGATTATATGAAAAATAAAAATAAGATTGATACAGAACCCCTGGATGAATACAGTATACTGAATCGCAACAAAAAATATATTGAATCATTGCTGAACATGGAAATAATACTGGTTAAGAGTAACCAGATATTAAAGAAAAATCCCTGGCCAGGAAGACCCCGTATAGAGATTGAATAATCAGACATCCATTACAAAAATAGCGAAACCATCCTCTGGGTGGATTTCAAGATTGTAATATGTAACCGCCTTTATCAAATGTCTATACTCGGGATTTTCTGGGATTTCGGATCCATATAGTGTTGCAGTAAGTCTTTTACTGGACAATGTTACCCGTGCCCTGTGAAATAGTATGTTTTCAGTTTCCATGTAAAATAGTATATCGTTAAGTAGCTCTATGAAAATGTCATCTAATGTTTCCTTTTCTATTTTTACTGTTCTGATAATGTTATTGCCCATGGCATTCTGATCAATGATCAAATCTGAAAGGGCCGTAACAGAATTTTCAAAAATTGACTCATAAGTATTACCATAGACTTTTACCCTGAGGTCGGCCGTGTGATCAAGAATGTCATATAACATAGTAGATGATGTTGCCTTAGGATATAAATATACAATACTTTCTGGCCAGTGAATTCGACAGTTACTATGAAATTTTGGCTCTTCCTACATTCGTGTGGGTTGTTCTATGGAGATGAAATCCAAAAAATCTAGATATTACTGGAATCACGTTGCAGGGTTATCAGGATATAGAGTCATTGCCTTGAATATCCCGGGAAATAGAAATTGTTTGTGAAGATCCGTGAATTTAATCCACATAAAAGTCGAATGACCGAAATTTAATATATAATGATCTCATTAATAATTTGAGGTGAAAAATGGAATTAGACGAATATGGCAGGACCTTTGGAGTAGATGAGGAAATTGGTGAATTTTTTGACGACGTCAACGCCCACTGCCCGGTTGTGAACTTTGTTTGCTAAGGGTGTTTAATTGGTTTCAAACAAATCTTTAAAACTTATTATTTTGCCAACTGAGGAATGCAATTTTAGATGCAAATATTGTTATGAGAATTTTAAAATTGGAAAAATGAATCCTGATGTTGTAAGAGGGATAAAAAACCTTATTAAGAATAGATCGAGTGATTTAGAGTTTCTTTATCTTAACTGGTTTGGAGGCGAACCCCTTCTTGCTTTTGACATTGTAAGGGATATTATGAAATATTCTATTTCACTCTCGGAAAAATACAATTTCACAGTGTCATCGGAAATGACAACAAACGGCTCTTTGCTGACGGAAAACAAACACAAAGAGTTAAATAAACTAAAAGTAACTAAATTCCAAGTTAGTTTTGATGGTGATTCTCTCATTCATGATACATTGAGGGTTATAAAACATGGTTCTGGAAGTTTTGATATTATATATAATAATCTGTTAAATTTTCATGAAACATCTATAGATAACAAAATTATTGTGAGGTTGCATCTAAATAGAAACAACCTTGAAAGTGTGGAATCTTTCCTGGAAAGACTTCATAAAGATGTCGGAAACGATAACCGCTTTAACATCCTGGTTGAACAATTGCAGAAACTGGGTGGAAAAAACGATAGTAAAATCCCGGTTATAAATGTAGAAAGAGAAATACGATCCTCTTATCAAAGAATTATTGAAAAAAGTAAATCTTTGGGGTTCATGACCGTAAGTCCATTGGATGACAAAAATTATGTTTGTTATGCTTCTATGTTTAGTTCATATGTTATACGTTCCAGTGGTGAGATTGGAAAATGTACAGTTGCTCTTTACGACGATAGAAATACCATTGGATTTCTATCTGCAGATGGAAAGGTGCAGTTAGATAAGAAAAAACTGGAATACTGGGTTAGAGGTCAATTTTCAAGGAATCCGGAACAACTCGCCTGTCCTCTACATTCTAGGTGAATAATTTTTGACTACAGAAAATAAAGATAATATTGGGAGATTATCGAGAAATTTCAGACTGCAAACTTCTAGCGCTTTTGCATCGCATATTGGTGAATCAATAGCATCATTACTGTTCCTATGGATCATTCTTATATATTCAAATAGTTCAATTTTAGGTGGGTTATACGGAGGAATTGGTTATGGATTGGGACTGTTATATCTACCCATTTCTTTTTATACTTCCAGAATTAAGAACAAAAAGCGCCTTGTAATTAAGTATGAAACATTTAGAGCAGTTAGTGTCCTGCTTGTATTAGGTGTCCTATTTACAGGAATACATTCTTTTGTGATCATAAGTATTTTTGCAAGTTCTATTATTCTTACTACGGGAGCCCTTATTGTCAGCCCTATTCATTCTATGTGGCTGAGTGAATTTGTAAAAAAAGAACAGTACCACAGGGCATTCTCTCTGCGATACATAGTCCACTCTGCAAGTTCAATAATGGGATCAGCTATTGCTGGAATGATAACATATTTTTCTTTTTATTATGGTGTCATGATATTCTTCGTTGCAATGTTAATTTCAACAATCCTTACCACAATGCTCAAACCAAAGAATGATAATATCCCAGCACAAGAGAATAAGGGATTCCGAGAAAGCATCTCAAAAGCACTTGCAGATAAGACAATAAAGCAGTACCTTTTGACGACTGCATTATTTGAGAATTCTATTGGAGCACCTATGTACCTAATCGTAGAAGCTCTTGTTTTAATAAGCTTTTCAAAGTCACCTCTGGCACTGACACTATTGATCGTAGTTACATTAGTAGGTGGTATCGTAGGCCCTGCCATCAGCTCAATATTTCAACATGGCAATATCAGAAAGAAAAATATTGTGCTTAGTATACTGATTATACCCACTCTGGTGATTGTACCATTTCTGGATTCCTACCTCCTGGTGGCTATTTCTCTGTTTGCGTATGGAGTGATTGCCTCATCGGCTGGTCCTTTTGTTGAAAGTCTTCATTATCAGATTGCAGAGGGTGAACAACTGCTCTATCTGACATCAGCACACAGAACTATAACTGGTATTGGCTCAGCAACAACAGTTATTATGGTTGGAATCGCCATAAAATTTTTCGGGGTTTCGATAGGATTTTACATTTCGGCAGCATTTGCTTTTATCACCGCAGTGTCATATATTCTATCAAAGGAATTAAAAAAATTCAATACGACGTGAGGAGTAAATATGAAAAGGGCGAATGATAAAAGGAAAATTACAATATTATGGGGGATTACAGGTTCAGTAGGTTCAGTTAATATACCTAATTATTTAGCCCAAATAATGGGTAAATTGAATTGCCAAATAATAACAATTATGACAAAAGCGTCGCAAAATTTTTTATCCCCATATATAGTCGAGCTTATTACAAATGGACCAGTTTATAGGGATATGTTTCTTTCAATTGACGGTGTTAAAGTACCACACATCGATCTGACAAAAAAAGCAGATGTTTTTATCGTTGTCCCAGCCAGCGCTAATTCATTAGGAAAAGCAGCTAATGGAGTTTGTGACGATCTTTTGTCGACATCATTCATTGCATACGATAATTCTATCATTTTTGCTCCCAATATGAATGAAAAAATGTGGAATAATAAAATTGTCCAGAGTAACGTTGAGAGATTGAAGAGCTTTGGACACATAATTATAGAACCAGGTGAGGGAATAGAAATAAGCGATGGAACAGTGAAAGGAGGTTCAATGCCCGGTCATGAAAAGATTCTTCATACAATCATAGATTATCTTGAACATCGTTGTTAGGCTTCCTAATTACCCAACTTTTTGAGCCTTTTGATCACTACATCCCTGATTTTGTTCTGATCTTTCTTATGAATATCGTAGTGTATAATTAAAATCTACAGAGTGTTTACATGTTTCGGTGGATTAATGATAATTACAGTTTTGTAAATAGTGAGTGAAATAGGTTAAAAAATTAGTTATTTAATAAAAAAATTTATTGGTCTGGGTTTACAGAGGATATCATAGGAATTTCATCCTTATCCAGATCAAGCCCGATTTCCTTTGAAGTAAGGTTTCGGCCAAGGCTCCTTTCATAGAATCTTATGATCCTCTTCTTCTCTTCAACTGTGTATTTCCTGAAGTATTTGTCCCTTTTCAGGTCAAATCCGGTCTTCTGCTCATACACATTTGCAGGTATTGAGTACTTTCTCTGGGTTGAATCCCTGTAAAGTTCAGGTATAACATTGAATGCACAGAAAGGTATGACTCTTCCATCTGGCATTGCATAATGGATATCACATCTCTCTACACGGTCAACATCATATGTGTATGGATCCTGGAAGTGCATGAATCCTATAAACAGAGACTTGTAATGGAAAGCCTTCAGTCCATGGTAATCACCCTCTGTGAAAGCGTTGTATACCATATCCTTCAATTTGAATCCTTCCGGAGCTTTGCTGTAATCAACAAATTTTTTCAGGTGAAGCAATAATTTGGTCACGGATTCCACTTTCTTCGGTGCCTGCCATTTTGCGTATTTTATGTCGTCTCCCAGTTCTGATAGGTATTCAAACATTCCCTTGACATCAACAAATCTTGTTACAGGTATTATCTTGTCGTTGTCAATGAATATGTATGTTCCCATTCCACAGGCAAAGTGTATGGACAGCTTATATGTGGGATGCCCCTTAAGGGCTGAAACAAAGTTAGATACATCTGTTGTTGCCGGTACAGTGAAGAAATCTTCCCTCCCTATTGCTCCGTCAAGCTGTTGTTCTATCTTCTTTATCGCTCCGGGTATTGTTATTCTCTGCCTTGCCCTAGCACGATCTGACATTCTTCCCACAAGACTTACTGGCTGGAAGTTAACTCCCCTCACAACATCCATATTTGATTTTGCGAATTTGATCATGTCTCCCAGGTACTGGTCATTTATTCCTCCAATAACTGTGGGAACAAGAACTACTCCCATGGGCGCCTGTTTGTAGTGTTCCAGTGCCATAGGTATCTCCCAGAAGTTCTTGGGGTTAGATCTTGGAGTTGGTCCATCAAAACTTGTGTAAACTACATTTGAACCTGCATCTCTAGCTCTTTTAACGAAATCTGGGTCATAAGCTGCCCTGACACTGTTTGTGTTCATTTGGACATGTTCATATCCTTCTTCCCTGGCTATTCTGATAACATCTATTATATCATCCCTTAACGTTGGCTCTCCACCTGTTATCTGAACTGCATTTGCGCCGACAGGTTTCTCGTTTCTCATTCTCCTGAGCATTAATCTTATCTGGTCAAGTGACGGTTCATATATTGGCTCGTTTTCCTTCGCATAGAAGAAACAGTACCAGCAGGATAAATCACATCTGTTTGTTATAACCACATTGCCCAGTCCTGTATGGGATTTATGCTTTACACAAAGTCCGCAGTGTGTTGGGCATATAATTTTATCTGCATATACTGCAACATTGGGATTCAGTATTTTTGTACCTTCCTTGTCCTGGAATTTCTTTGCCTCCTCATACATGTCATAGTCTTCCCAATATTTTTCCTTTGTTATACCGTGCTCTGGGCATTCTTTTATAAGGTCAACTTCTCCGCCTTCCTCATATACTATAGCCGGAATTCTCATCTGATCGAATTTCTCTTCATCTGCGCAAAGGGGGCATAAGCTTTCTGTTACTCTTAAAACAAGCATATCATCTGTAATTAAATGGCCCATACTTTTCAAAAACTCATCCACAGTTTTGAATGGCGCATTCCTACTTATCTCAAAGTCATTTGCCAACCTGACTTCGGATTTATTTCTTTCTTCTGTCAATACCATCTTAATTCACCTTTTTAACTAATCATGTTAAGCATATAGAATAATATATATGTTTTGTCTTTATTCTTGCTAATTATGCAAGACACTAATTAGCCGTGATAAATACAAAATACAAGTTTATATATAAAGATAAAACATATTTGCATTATAATTTCTTGTTAAAGGCTAATTAAAATGTAAAATTAGTCGATAATATTTCATAACAAATTGAAACGAAAAACAATAGAATTCGATAATATTAATAAAAAGAATTAATGATGTATTTTCAATTCATTCAAGAAATATTATAAAAATAAAGATTATCATATTATACTCATGCAAAGCAGGTAATCAATACTTTTTATTTTGTATTCTTAATTCCTTTAACAGGCTATTATACATATAGTCTATGTTTGCGGAATTTTGAACCTTTACTCCTTTTTCAGATAGATAACTTTTAAGTTGTTCTCTGGTTATAATTCCCTCACTGTTGCTCAAATTTTCATTTATAATTGCTGGAATTAATTTCAATAATCTCTGCCTTTCCTCTGATTTTCTGTTGTTTTCTATTTTCCTACGAGCTTCACGGTTAACCTTGTCTATTTTTAATTTTAAATCCTGTTCGATGGGAAAATCAAAATTTATACCCTTATACATCCAGAAGCTTTTCATATGCCCATCTAAATCATCATTTATGTTATCTGCAGGATCGTAGTTAAAGTACTGGATCATATCCTGGACAAGTGAATCCACCGATTTTTCATTTACCTCCCTTGTAAGTGGAAGTATTTTCTTTTCATCGTTCTCTTCAAGAAGGTCATCAATACTAAAGGTATTCAGTTCGGAAAACCAGTCAGCTTCCTCATGATATTTATAACCAACATCATTGTATATATACATTATATCTATTTCAGCAATTTTATTCTTATATTTCTTGCAGTCTACAGTAGAACAGTCCATGTCTTCATCCTCAAAACGTTTGATAGAAAGCACAATAGATTTTATGCCACTGTCCCTGGCATTTTTAAGGAATTTTGCAGCACCACCCATACGCTTGTCCCATTCAAAACTAATAACTATATCCACATCCATAGAATAATATATGGAAAAGCCGTTTTTCTTTGAGTAATTTACAATGCTGTCCCACAGTAATTCCATTTTATCTTTCATCTTACTCCCTCCAAGGAGACCCCAGGCAAAAACGTGGGTAGGAATTGGGCGGTGAACCTCAATCCATTGCTGTATTGTACTATTTTGACCTTCATAGTGCTTATGTCCATATTTTTTTCTCCTCCTTTTATAACGATTGATTTTCCATGTTGTGTATGTATCTTTCCAGTCTCACTAATCAACTATTTCGCTATTCCTTACAGAACAGGCCCTTCTCTCAGGTAGGGGTAGTTAACATTAGACTATGATACAAATGATTAAGCCTAAACTCATATAAAAATATTTTTAACATATAAACGGGAAGTCCCCTTTCGTTAGAGGGGGGATGAAAGTGCAAATTTTATAGCCTATTAAGTTATTATACAACTATGTCACCATATAATCTGGATAAGGGTCAGCATTCAGTGTACTCTTTGTATTACCACTTTATTCAGGTTGTAAAATACAGAAAGAAAGTATACTATATTAATTTTACTTTTAGTAATTATTCTATATCAATTACATAGCTTACGCTAATTATGCCAGAAATCACGATTATTATCTGTTTAATTTGCTGTTTAATTTACTAATTCTTCAGGATCCTTGAAATCCACATTGTTCTTCATTACGGAGTATATTATATTCAATAACTTGTTTGAACATGCTACTATAAGCTTATTTCCACTCATACCATTGTCCTTCTTATAATTGTAATATCTTCTGATTACAGGATTGAACCTTATTGCTGATACTGTTGATAGATATAATGCATACCTCATTAATGGATTTCCCCTCTTTGATATATGTGATGTAATATTGTAATCTCCTGATTGCCTTGTCATGGGGTCCATTCCTGCATATGCCCTCAACTTTACAATGGAATCAAACCTGTTTATATCCCCTATGGATGAAAGCATAATTGAACCTGTTATTGTTCCCATTCCGGGAATTGTCTTTATCCTGGAATCAATTTTATTGTATTCTTCCTCTATAATCTTCCTGGTATTATTCAACTGCCTGTTCAATAGTTCTATTGCCTCAATATTTATTTTTATGTCATATTTCACTGCATTATTACTGTTATTTCCCTTTATGATGATATTCCTTATTTCATCATACTTCTCCATGCTGATATGTTTTATCCTGAATTTATTGTTTATAATGTCATCAATATTGTTTATTGTATCTGTAAAGTATCCGGAATCTATATTGACAGTTGATGAAAGACCAGGATACAGTAGATCCATATCCCTGATTAACTGGTTCTTTACCGCTGTAATCTTCCTGCTTATCCTTATATATGTGTTTATATATTCTTTCAGGTCGTCATACTGGTTCTCCATGCTGATTGTATTATTTTTATATATTATAATGTATCTTGCTATGGCCTCTGAATCTATTCTGTCTGTCTTGTTCTTTCTTATCCTTGAACTCTTTAACAGCTTTGTTTCAATGGGATTCCCCAGTATGGGATTATAACTGTTTTCAATTAAATAGCTGTATAAGTTTACATGGTAAATATTAGTTGATTCCATTCCCATCCTGATATTGTCATAGCTGTTTACTATGCTTAGAAACTGTTTAAATCCATCATAGTTGTTTATTATTATCCCTGTTTTTATTTTATTCAATTCACTGTCTATAATGCAGTAGTCAAACTTCCTTTTAGCTATGTCTATTCCAATATATATCATATTATATTCCTCCGGATCAGTTCTTTCCTTCCATATTCATAGCAGTCTTGCCTATTATCGGTGCATTAAGCACAATATACATTATTCGCATATTTGAATATGAAAAGGGTAAATACATACTAATTGAGGTGGATTAAACCACAAGATTTTTACAGTATTCCCTGATCATTCCCATAATGGTGTTATGGTTAAAATCATTATACAAGATGTTTTAAAAAAATATGTAGACTCACAGGAGGCAAAAAGGCATGAGGGCTTATAAATTCAGAATATACCCGAATAAAGAGCAAATCAAAAAGATAGATTATATTCTTGATTTATCCCATAATTTATACAATGCAATGTTAGAACAGAGAAAGATGGCATATGAATTAAAGAAGGATTTTTATTATAATATAAATGTTAATTATACATACCAGCAGAATCAATTACCAGAGTTAAAAAATGAATTCCCTGAATATAAATATATATATTCACAGGTACTTCAGGATGTTGCAAATAGGTTAGACAAAGCATATGATAATTTCTTTAGAAGAATAAATGAAAAAGAAAAAGGTAAAAAAATAAAAGCAGGTTTTCCAAGATTTAAATCAAAGAAAGTATACAAATCATTTACATATACACAATCTGGATTTGAAATATTAGATAAAACACATTTAAAATTATCAAAAATAGGAA
>NZ_KI542681.1:1007-2533 GCF_000496155.1 Ferroplasma sp. Type II | reverse complement strand
GTATCGCCGATGAGCTTCCTGTATTCCACTGTTACAAGATCATTGAAATCTATCCGGCATTAAGGGACACAGATCAGCCATGTGAAGCATGAAATAGTCGAGGTGATTGAAAATTATTTTATTTCATCTAGAACATTTTTGATGTTTTTCGACATTTCTCCATCTTTTACTGAGGTATCAAGGTCAAAATGTGCCGGAATTGCTAGTTCCCGTTCACCTGTAGGTATCATAAAATATGCCTTCTGGTCTTTTCCTATGAGTATCAGTTTATCCTTTGTGACCTTACCTGTAGCCTTGTCTATATATGTATACCTTACAAATTTACCTTTATCTTTTAAAATCCTCTCCTCTACTTTTCCAGATTTTGTTCTTGTTTCATGTGGCTCTTCCATTATATTCTATTGAGGTGATGTATATATATTTATTTTCAAATACCTGTATAAATCGAACTAATGATTTTAAATTCATCTTTCAAATATATAATGTCGTTTTTCGATTTCCAGATACAGCGACAGGCAACTTACTAGTAGAATTTTGAAAATCTATGTTAAAATAATGAAATCTAACAAAATTTATATTTTTTCGTCTTTTTTTGTATTATTTCACAAGAATAATAACGTATTTATACGTTATACGTATAATCTGATTGCAGGTGAAAGTATGGGACAAAATCAATTAGAAACTGTTAGTTCAGTTCAAAATGAGGAGGAAAAAAAGATTATAGTCAGGACATACATGGGTAGGCCTTCTAAATTACACGAAAACCAGATGAGTGCCTTGAGGATCTCCATAGAAAATAAAAAGGTCTGCACAGTGCATGAAATTCAGGAGTATATTCGAGAAGAATTCAATGTAACATATTCATCGAAGGAAGTAAGGGAAATTCTCAGGAAATTCAATTTAACCTATTATCCACTTCTAAGGAAATATACATATCCCAGTTATTATAATGAAAAAATAATAAAAAAATTCGATTTTTAAGGAATTTTAATCTCCATTTTTCATTATTGTATTTTAGAAATTGTTATAAAGTGAAATTAAATCATAGCTAATGAATATAAAAAAATACATTCAATCAAATTTTATTGTGGTAGGGCATAGAGGTTTGCCATCCAGATACGTTGAGAATACTATTGAATCTTTTGAAAATGCATTTAAGTATACCGATATTGTGGAACTGGATGTACATCTTAGTGCTGATGGAGAAGTATATATTATCCATGATTTCAATCTCGAAAGGCTTGCATCCCTTAACGAAGATATAGAAAATTTGAATTCGGATAGTATAGATCATCTTAGGGTAAGCAGGCAGAAGATTCCTAAACTGAAAGATTTACTGGGTCTACATAGGGATAAATATTTCCTAGTAGAGCTAAAAACCATACACGACGATGGCTTTATGATAAAAAATGAACTAACAAAACACACAGTAAGAATTATAGAATCCATGAAAATGGAAGAACGTGTGTGCATTATATCCTTTGATCCCTATACCATAAGAAGAGTGAGAGAGCTTAATAAAAATA
>NZ_KI542681.1:0-957 GCF_000496155.1 Ferroplasma sp. Type II | reverse complement strand
TCCAGTGTCTAGCCTCACTGTTCCACATTATCCCATAATCAACCTGGCCGTTCATGATTTTCTGTGGTATTTCCCTATGGGGCACGTTACATATTGTTGAACCTTCCCTGAGTTCCCCATAATAACTGCATTCTTTTTCATAATAATTCTTAAAAGCAAGTCCAAGAGAGGTGGTTGTTGGATTCGGGATGGCAAATCGCATATTTTCAATATGGCAAATATCGGGCTGTTTCCTGTCTCCCATGTAAGCAACGCAAATGCTATCCTCGAATGCCTCAGACCTGTTCTTTATTTTCATATTATGAATAAGTTCGTCATCAAGGCATACAATTTCTGGTTTGTCTTCAATAATGAGATTTCCAACAGTCATAGGAGCACCGTTGGCACGCCTTCTCACAATAACCTCTGGCAATGTCTCGAAATATGTTTGGAACCCTTCTGAAGCAAAATAGGACATTAAGGCCGGAACAATGAACCACTGGCTTCCTGGAATGGAAAATCTAATTCCATGAGGAGAACCATAAAAATCTGAAACCATATCAAATCCGGATAATGCAAACTTCATTACTAGTTATTGTATATAAATATATAATCTATATTATGGTATCGGCGATTTAGTAGGAGAGAATCAAATATTCTAACTCAATATCAATGATGAGCTCCCTGTTATAAGATCATTGAAATCTATACAGCGTTAAGGGACTCAGATCGGCCATATGAAGCATGAAATAGTCGAGGTGATTGAAAATTATTTTATTTCATCTAGAATATTTTTGATGTTTTTCGTCATTTCTCCATCTTTTACTGAGGTGCCAAGGTCAAAATGTGCCGGAATTGCTAGTTCCCGTTCACCTGTAGGTATCATAAAATATGCCTTCTGGTCTTTCCCTATGAGTATCAGTTTATCCTTTGTGGCCTTACCTGTAGCCTTATCTATATATGTATACCTACAAATAC